>CALGGQ010000001.1 GCA_937915775.1 uncultured Clostridia bacterium
AAGACGGACGAAAGCGGAGCTTTCAGCGAATCGGGGACGGTGCAAGCCCGAGAAGTGAAACTTTCAGGTTCCTATCCCTTCCGAGCCGGAAATCCGAACATTAGCAATAATCAGTAGGCGTTTCCCGTTTTGGCTGCGTTAAAGCATACGGCTTGATAGAGCCTGAGTGGCACGAAAGTGCAATTTGAGTGGTACCGCGGGTGCTGAAATGGATTTCACGCTCGTCTCAAAGGGAACTTTGGGACGGGCTTTTGTTTTTCCCGGGTTTCGCAAAATCTATCATATCTTTATAAAAAGGAGAAGAAAAATGAGCGAAAACACCGTATTATCCCAGCTGTCCGAGGTGGCGGCAAGAATTAAGGGCACGCGCGAAATCATGGGCTGGTCGCCCGCTAAGATGGCGCGCAAGACCGAGGTCGATGAGAAGCAGTATCTGCAGTATGAAAGCGGCACGCTGGATTTACCCTTCACGTTTATTCACAAATGCGCGCTGGCGTTCGGTATTGAAATTACCGAGCTACTCGAAGGACAGGGCGCGCACCTTTCCTCCTACACCGTTACCCGTGCCGGCGCCGGCAAGGAGACCGCCAAGGAGGACGGCATCACGATTAAAAATCTGGCGCACGAATTCCGCCATAAAATCGCGGAGCCGTATTTCGTGAAATACGATTATTCCCCCGAGCTGCAGAATAAGCCGATTCACCTCACCAAGCACAGCGGTCAGGAATTTGACCTTGTCATCAGCGGCTCGCTGAAGGTGCAGGTTGGCTCCAACACCGAAATTCTGCACGAGGGCGATTCCATTTATTATAACTCCTCCACGCCTCACGGTATGATTGCCGTGGACGGAAAGGACTGTACGTTTATCGCGGTCGTTCTGCCCGGCAAGGAGACGAAGGAAGAAAAGATTATCGAGAGCATCGTTTCCACCAGACCGTCGGAAAAGCTGCTCTGCGAGGAATTTATTGAAACCACCGAAAACGAAAAGGGCAAGCTCGTTGATATCAAATTCAAGAACACCGAGCGCTTTAATTTCGCCTTTGACGTGGTTGACAGAATTGCCGATAAGTATCCCGACAAGCTCGCTATGCTTCATGTCAGCAACACAATGGAGGAAAGCCGCTTTACCTTTAAGGATATGAAGAAGGAATCCAACCGCGCCGCGAACTATTTTACCTCGCTCGGTATCCAGAAAGGCGATAAGGTCATGCTCATTTTAAAGCGCCGCTACCAGTTCTGGTTCTCCATGCTGGCGCTGCATAAAATCGGCGCAGTTCCGATTCCTGCCACCAACCAGCTCAAGGCGCACGATTTGGTCTATCGCTTCAATGCCGCCGGTGTGAAGGCAATCGTCTGTATGGAGGACGACGGCATTCCCGCAGCGGTGGAGGAGGCGCTTGCCGAATCCCCGACAGTGCAGACGAAGGTTATCGTCGGCGACGAGCGCGAGGGTTGGCACAATTTTACACGTGAATATTCCATGTTTTCAACGCATTACAGCAGAACCGAGAATTCGCCCTGCGGAGAAGACACCATGGTCATGTTCTTCACCTCGGGTACGACCGGTAATCCGAAGATGGCGGCACATTCCCATTTGTATGCGCTCGGTCATTTCGTCACGGCGAAATACTGGCATTGCTGCGAGCGCGACGGCCTGCACTTCACGATTTCCGACACGGGCTGGGGCAAATCCCTGTGGGGCAAGCTGTACGGTCAGTGGCTGTGTGAAGGCGCTGTCTTTGTCTATGACTTTGACCGCTTCCACGCGGATGACCTGCTGCCGATGTTTAAGAAATATAATATCACCACCTTCTGTGCGCCCCCGACGATGCTGCGCCTGTTCATCAAGGAGGATTTATCCAAATATGATCTCTCCTCCAGATCGGAAGAGCGTC
>CALGGQ010000002.1 GCA_937915775.1 uncultured Clostridia bacterium
GCGTGATGCGAACGACCGTCTGCTGTGTGCGGCGGCGCTCGGCGTAACGGCTGACGTGCTGGACCGCGCCAAGGCGCTGGCGGACGCAGGCGTGGACTGCTTTGTGCTGGATTCCGCACACGGCCATTCCAAGAATATTATTGATAACGTGGCGAAGGTGAAAAACGCCTTCCCGCAGATTGACCTGATTGCCGGCAATGTTGCCACGGCTGACGCAACAGAGGCGCTGATTAAAGCCGGTGCGGACGCGGTCAAGGTCGGTATCGGCCCCGGCTCTATCTGTACCACGCGCGTGGTCGCCGGTATCGGCGTGCCGCAGATTACGGCGATTTATGACTGCGCCGAGCGTGCAGACAAATTCGGTATCCCCGTCATTGCTGACGGCGGTATCAAGTATTCGGGCGAAATCGTGAAGGCGATTGCCGCAGGCGGCAGCGTCGTGATGGTCGGCTCGCTGGTGGCGGGCTGTGAGGAATCGCCCGGCGATATGGAAATCTGGCAGGGCAGACAGTTCAAGGTTTACCGCGGTATGGGCTCGCTCGGCGCGATGAACCACGGCTCGGCGGACCGCTATTTCCAGAAGGGCTCCAAGAAATTTGTGCCCGAGGGCGTTGAAGGACGTGTGCCTTACAAGGGAGCACTGTCCGACACCGTGTTCCAGATGATGGGCGGCCTGCGCTCCGGTATGGGCTATGTCGGCTGCCATAACATCGGCGAGCTGAGAGAGAAAGCACAGTTTATCCGCATCACCGGCGCGGGCTTGGTGGAAAGCCATCCGCACGATGTCTTTATCACGAAGGAAGCCCCGAACTATTCCGGCAATAAATAAATGCTGAAGGGTGAATCATTTGGCTGAAAAGGTTTCAAGGTGGGAGAGCTTTAAGAAGTTCCTCAAACGCAATATGACGCCGCTGTGGGCGAAGCGCTTTACCTATCAGGTATTGTCGTTTCTGATATCCGTTGCGATGGTTGTCGGCGTGGCGCTCTATGCGTTTACCAAATCCTATGATGAAAGGACGCTGACCTTTGTGGACGGTTTTACCATTACGGCGCACACCGGCGCCTTCTCAACGCCCGACAATTCGATGGAGACGATTGAAGCCGCTATCGAGGAGGGCACTGCCGATGTGATTGAGCTCGACGTGCGCCAGCGCCTGGACGGCACTGTCGTGATGGGGCATGATATTATTACAACGAACACCGACGGGGTGGAGGTTGCCTCCGCGTTCGAGGTGATTCAGGGCAGCAACCTGCGTGTGAATCTGGATATCAAGGATACGCGCGTGCTGCCGGCGCTCTATCAGCTGATTCAGCAATACGAGCTCAGCGACCGCGTCTTTATGACGGGCATCGAGGTGTTCCAGGCAAAGACGGCGCGGGAGAGCTGCCCGGGCATTCCGTATTACGTCAACTATATTCCAAGCCGGCTGAAAATCTTTTCCGAGGATTACCAGGAAAAGCTGCTGAAAATGCTGGAGGAAACGGGCGCCATCGGCATCAACTGTAACCACACCTATGCGTCCAAAACGCTGTCCGACGTGCTGCACGAGCACGGCTACAAGCTGTCCGTCTGGACGGTGGACCGCGTCTA
Organism: uncultured Clostridia bacterium; assembly: GCA_937915775.1. GTDB lineage: Bacteria > Bacillota > Clostridia > Oscillospirales > Acutalibacteraceae > Eubacterium_R. The sequence goes on from CALGGQ010000002.1 coordinate 1,592, forward strand.
TCAGATGAAGCGTGCGCTCGTCAACGAGCCGGATAATATTACAACCACCGAGGTCGGCACGCTGCTCGACTTGATTGAAAACTGGGGCGAGAAATAGTGGCTGGTGAAAAGTGGTTAGTGACCGGTAAAAAAAGGACAGGAGAATCTTAAAGTGAAAAAGAAGGTGCAACACACAGCGGTTGCAAAAACATCACAAAAGACAAATGAGAGGAAATTAAGTCTGTACAAGAAGGATAAAATAGTGTAAAATGGCATAGGGAACAGAAAAAAGGTAAAAATTCGCCACGACGAAAAGGCAGGATAGCGGTGGTTTTGAAAAAGTAAATGCAACCCTGCCGAAAGGTGATATTTGCACAGCTGTCTGACAAAGAATTGTGCTACTTTTTAATCAGATTAGGCGTTAGATTTACAGAGTCTGGTGGGACTAACTGTAAATCCAGCCTTTCAAGAAGTTTCCTGAAACACCGTTTGTCCAATCGGTCAAACGGTGTTTCATTTTCATAAATTTCCCGTGCAACAGAGTTAATGTGATTAGCTATGAGGTTCACATCCTTCTGAGTAAGGTATTCAAAATTCGTGCCCTTGGGAAGAATACGCCGAATGAGCTTGTGGTTGTTCTCAACATGTGGCTTCTGCCATGAGGCAAGCGGGTCACAGTAGAAAATATTGGTGCGTCTTGTGCCATGTTCCGTAAATTCAAGCGCTTCAGGATTTTTAAATTCAGGACCGTTATCCGTAAGAATTACGGGAAACAACTTTTTGAATAACGGTAATCCAAGGACATCTGTTAAGTAATCAAATACCTCGGTAACGCTATCCTGTGTGCCGTCAGGCATCAGGAAGATAAGCATAAAGCTTGTTTCACGGAATATCATTGTCAACAGCGTTTTTGAGGAGCCCCTTTTGCTTTTAACGGTATCCATTTCAACGATAAAGCGAGACTTTTCCTGGCTAACATATTTGTTGAATTCTTCATAGCTTCGTCCTTTGCGACAGGCACACTCTGCGTTGCTCTTAATCTTTTTTCTTCGTCTGCGGTAAGCGACCTTTTTCGGCAAATCAATATTGCGGACATCAAGCAAACCGCTGTCGATGTAATTGTACACCGTCTTTTCTGATAAAGCTATCTCGTCAGCGTGTGCTGCTAAGATATGATTTACGGATTGTCCTTGCTTAATTAACGGCGTCAGCAATAGATTTAGTTCGCTCAAGGTTTTATCATCTGCATGGACACCTTTACGGGAATCTGCCCAATTGCGATGAGCAAAGAATTCTGCTTTGTTAGCAATGTAGTACCTATGCTGCATATGCCGGCAGCGCCTCATATTGATACAGCCATTACAGACATACGGCGGCTTTTCGAGCTTATCACAGTGGTAGTTGCGGAATTTGTTACAGAGCGTACTGCAATCTTCAATTGCACAGTTTTTACATTTAGTGAAGCAGCTTGTTTTTCTGCCATAATCGCACAAATATCGCTCCTGACATCCGATGAAGTTTGCGCAGTTGTTGTGTTCGGGGTTAACCCCGAACACAACAACATTTTTCTTTACCTCACGCATTACCGTACTTTTAGACCTTTCAATCTGTCTTGCTATCTCTGCATAATTCTTTCCACTATTCAAAAGTCTTTCTATGATACATCTTTCAGGATAACTTAAATGCTGACTCATTTCTTTCCCTTTCTGTCAGACAGCATTTAAATTCTATCTTTTTGTAATTCTTGTTGCAACTTTTACTCTTAATATCATACCTTAAAGTTGCATTTACTTTTACAATTAACGAGGACAGGAGAATAATCTCCTGTCCTTTTTATGACTCCTTTTTATTGTGTCATCGCTTCCTGATAGAAAGCAAGCGCTGCGTCAATCGCCGTCTGCCCCGCCTCGTTAAAGGGGTTGAGCACGCTGAACACATGCTGCAGCTGTTTGCCGTTTTCATCCGTCGTGTCATAATCGGCAAGCTGACACGCGATACCCTTCTCTTGCAGCAGCTCGTAGGCGCGCAGCGTCTGGTCGTGCGCCAGCGCGTCGCCTGAGGAGGTGATGAGGTAGGTCGGCGGAAGCACTGCCTCGTCGATGATTTCGCTCAAATCCATATAGCCGTAGGTCGCCTTCGTTTCGTAATCGCTGCCCCACAGCGGCTTGGTGTACAGCGAGAACGCGCCGCCGCTCTTCATAAAGGCAACGGGCGAGGTCAGCAGCAGCGCCTTGGGCATAATGCCATTGGCGTAATATTCCGCCGCAAACGTCTCCTGAAGCTCCTCGCTTGCCATGATCGCCGCCGTATAAGCCGAGAGCATGCCGCCTGCGGAGTCGCCCGTGAGCAGCATAGTGGGATTATCGGTAAACTGCCGATAGTTGTTGTTGATATACTGCATGGCGGCAAGGCAATCCTGCAGCTGCTCGTTCACCGTTACATCGGGCACGAGGCGGTAGCTGATGTTAAAGACAACATAGCCCTTGTGCGCCAGCTCCAGGCAGTAATATTTGTTCAGCTCCTTATCGCCGTAAATCCAGCCGCCGCCGTGAATATCAACGATCATCGGCAGCGAGCGAATATCGTCACGTCCGGCGGGATAGTATACGTCGAGCCGGTGGTAAATGTTGCCGTCGTCAAGGTAGGGAATATCCGTCACCTCGGTGACGTCGGCGGGCGGTGTCTGGGCAGCGTGCACTTTAGCGTCGCTGTCCGCACAGAAGCGCCATACAACCTCCATCATTTTCACCATCGGATGGTATTTGATTCCCTTGCCGCTTTCGGCTTGATACTCGACGGTATCGCTCACCACCATATTGCCTACGGCATAGCGGTTTTCATCGGTGTCGGACACCGGCTTTGTCATCACGGCAAAAAAGGCATAGGCAGCCAGCAGGAGCGCGAGCAGCACGCAGAGGATAATCAGCAACACTTTCAGCACTTTCGGTTTCCTCTTTTCTTTTGTTTTCGGCATAGTTCCACCCCGTTTCGTAATACGTATATTATACAGTAGATATTGAATACTGTCAAATTAGAATTTGTCGAGATAGTGACCAGTGACCAGTGGCTAGTGACCAGTTGTTGGGCGGGACACCCGCACCCGATTATAATCGGAGCGAAGCGACCTATAACTGACCACTGACCACTGGACACTGACCACTGAATTTGCTTTGCAAATTCTGATTTGTCAAACAAAAAGAACCGATAGTTAATCGGTTCTTTTTCTTACTTGAGCGTATTTAATAATAAATCGTCGTCGGTCTGCGTCGGGGACGCCTGCAGCGAGTAGCTTAAATCCGCACCGAGCTGTGTGCTTTCCAGAGAAGGATTTTCATCTGTTACGAATTCCTGCTTATACTGTGTGTTCTTCTCTTTGGAGGCACTGAGCAGCCTTTTTTCCAGCGATTTGGAAAGGCCGTTATTGTAGGTGTAGATATAGCCGTAAAATTTCTGACCGTAGTGGGAAGTCATATTGGAGTAGGTTCTCACGTCAAAGTACTGACCGCCCCAATGGGATTCCGAAATGGTCACGCTGCCGTCTGCATTGACAGCTTCCACGATAGCAACGTGGCGGCTCCAGCAGGCAACTGCGCCAACCTTCGGCGTGCTGCCGTAGGGGTAATAGCCGTTGCGCTTATTAATGAAGTACCAGTCGCCGGCGCTTCCGTGGTTAATCAGCGGCGCTTCGCCGTTCATCTCATATATTCTTCCGTATGCGTAAGCAACGCAGTTCGGCATCGGTGTTCCTGTGCGGAAATAAACGTTCAGTTTTGAAGAATAGTATGCAATGCTTGAATTAGGAGCCGTGAGCCTCGGTTCGTAATTCTCACCCTCAGCATAGGCGCTGATGGGAGTAAATGCCGAAATAATCATTGTGAGCAGTATCACAATCGGAACGATAAGCAGGGTTTTCTTCTTAGTCATCATGTACCTTCCTTTTTCCTCCGCAGCGATTTTAAACTGGTTTCTGCTGTCGGATCATTACGAATTACTTTGTGTTCGATTGAACTCGCTTATTGCTGATATTTAATTGATTTGTGTGTCGGCGGCTCATCACCAACGTTCAACATTATACCAAAACGCCACCCTTGAAATCTATAGCAAAAGTCCACAAGGATTTTGTAACACTTTTGTAACCTTTGGGCACATTTGACAAAATTCTCAATTTTTTATTGACAAAAATTCTGACACAACTAAAAAACAGTCAAAAAATAAACAGGCGCCGATTGGCACCCGTTTATTATAATTTATATATTTTATACAATATTCTAAAGAAATTCTAAACTGCCGTCAGATTCTCGCTACGCCGTCCTTGCGGGCTGCTTCTGCCACGGCATTGGCAACCGTCTTCATGATTCTCGGATCGAAGGCGTGAGGCAGAATGTAATCGGCGTTCAGTTCCTCGTCGCTTACCAGAGAAGCAATCGCGTACGCCGCCGCAATCTTCATATTCTCGGTAATGTCGCTGGCGCGAACGTCCAGCGCGCCGCGGAAGATGCCGGGGAAGGCGAGCACGTTGTTAATCTGGTTCGGGAAGTCGGAACGACCGGTGCCGACGATGGCAGCGCCTGCCGCCTTGGCTTCATCGGGCATAATTTCCGGCGTTGGATTTGCCATCGGGAAAATCAGCGGGTTCGGGTTCATAGAGCGAATCATATCCTGCGATACGATACCGGGAGCGGATACGCCGATAAAGATATCAGTGCCCTTCATCGCGTCAGCCAGACCGCCCTTGACCATGCCTCTGTTGGTCACCTTGGCAAGCTCTTCCTTGAACGGGTTGAGGTTTTCTCTGCCCTCATAGATAGCGCCGGTTCTGTCGCACAGGATAACGTCCTTCAGACCGAGCTTCATCAGCAGCTTGGCAATGGCAACACCTGCGGAGCCTGCGCCGTTAATAACCGCCTTGCATTCGCCGAGCTGTCTGCCGGTGAGCTTCATCGCATTGATGAGCGCTGCGGAGGTAACGACGGCGGTGCCGTGCTGGTCATCGTGGAAAATCGGAATATCGCACTTTTCCTTGAGCTTTCTTTCAATCTCAAAGCAGCGCGGTGCGGAAATATCCTCGAGGTTTACGCCGCCGAAGGAGCCGCTGATTTTGTAAACGATGTCAACGATTTCGTCAACATCCTTGGTTCTGACGCAGAGCGGGAAGGCGTCAACATCGCCGAATTCCTTAAAGAGTACGCATTTGCCTTCCATAACGGGCATACCGGCTTCGGGGCCGATATCGCCGAGACCGAGAACGGCGGTACCGTCGGTGACAACGGCAACCATGTTCCAGCGTCTGGTCAGTTCCCAGCTCTTGTTGTAATCTGCCTGAATGGCGAGACAGGGCTCCGCAACACCGGGGGTATAGGCAAGGGACAGCGCGTCCTTATTGTCAACCTTAGCGCGGGCAACGACCTCAACCTTGCCCTTCCATTCACCGTGCAGTCTTAATGATTCTTTTCTGTAGTCCATAAATATACCTCTGCTTATCTTTCGATGTGTGACTTAATTTTCTTGGTTTCCGGATACGGGGTGTAATTGTCTTCCCACGGGAAGGTGTAGTCAAGACCGAGCTCGTCTCTGACGGCATTGATTTCGCCCTGTACGGATTCGTTAATCGGAACGCCGTGCGGCTCTCTTTCCTTCCAGATTTCGTATTCCTTTTCGCCTGCGATATAAATTCTCTCCTCACCGGGAGCCTTTCTGGAGGCGCGCACGGAGCGGATGATGTCGCCGGTCTTCTTGCGGCAGATTTCCTCGCCGAGGAAGTGGTTGGTGTCAATAGCGATGAAGAAGTGGCCGAGATGATACGGTCTGATATTGCCTTCCTCGTCCTTACCGTCGAGCGCCTTGCCGTATTCGCCGTCCTGCAGGACGGAGGAAAGGAACTCTACGAACATGGCAAAGCCGTAGCCCTTGTAGCCGCCGAGCGCTTCGCCGATACCGCCGAGAGGGGTCAGCGCCGCCGTGCCTTGACGGATTTTCTTCAGCGCAACGCCTGCGTCGCCCTCTACGGGTGTGCCGTCGATGTTGATGATGGTGCCGGGGTGAACGGGCTCGTCAATTCTGGCATAATACTCAATCTTACCGTTCTGGGTAATGGAGGTAGCGCAGTCAAAGTTGAAGTCAAATGCTTCGTCGGACGGAACGCCGAGCGTGAACGGGTTCGTACCGAACATACCCTCGGTGCCGAAGGTCGGGGCAACGGACGGACGGGCGTTCGTACCGGTCATACCGATGCAGCCCTGCTCGGTTGCCATGGAGGTGTAATAACCGGCGATACCGTAGTGGCAGGAGTTGCGCACAACAACCATGCCCATGCCGTATTTCTTCGCCTTGTCGATAGCCATCTGCATCGCCTTTGTGCCGATGACCTGGCCCATACCGTTGTGACCGTCAACAACAGCCGTTGTTTCGGTTTCCTTTAAAACTTCAAAGTTGGTAGTAGGTGACTGGATTCCCGCCTTGATTCTGTCAAGATAGATGGGCTTGAAGCGGTTGCAGCCGTGGCTCTCGATACCTCTTTTATCGGATTCAAGAAGCACGTCTGTACACATTTCTGCTTCATCTCTCGGAATTCCGTAGCCGACAAAGGCGTCGGTTACAAAGTCAGTGATTAAGTTCCAAGGACATACTACTTTTGGCATAACATTAATCTCCTTTGTTATATTAATATTAATTAATTTTGACCATTAACATTATAGCACATTCTGCGGTTTATTCAAGAACAATTTGTTAATTTCTTGTCAAATTGGAGGGTTGCTGACAATCTTTTTCCAATTGCCAAATATTTATAGAGGCTTTTCACAAATTTGTTGCTTTTTTTCGTGTTCTGTGCTATAAAGAGAGCAGGATAAGGAAAAGGATATGGCTATGGAAAAGAAGAAGGTAACCATTCTGCTCTCGCGCTACCGGGACCCGTTCAGCAAAATTATCGCGCTGAACAGCCGCGGTATTTTTACGCATTGCTCCATTTCGGTGGACCCGGAGGAAAACCATTTTTACAGCTTTAACAAAAAGGGCTTTGTGGACGAATACTGGCAGAATAAAAAGTCAAAGTACCTGATGCCCGAGCGGCATTACCTGCATCTCTATGTGGATGAGGCGGTGTTTGAAAAAATCAAGGCGGAGATTGAGCGCTTTCGGGAAAAGCGGCAGGAATTCACCTATTCCGTGTTCGGCACGTTTCTGTGTATGATGCACATTCCGCACCGCTTCAAGCGGCGCTATTTCTGCTCCCGCTTCGTTGCCGAGGTGCTCAAAAACAGCGGCGCGGTCACGCTGAAAAAGAAATGCTCCCTCTATCTCCCGATGCATTTCCTTAAGGAACTAAAAACGATATAATATGATGGAAAATGATAAGGAACAGCCAATTTTTCAGCGCTGTTCCTTTATTGTTTTCTCTTGATGTTCAATTTCGATATCACTTGCCAGCACTTTTTTGACCTGCATATAATCATTTTCAAGTTCTTGTATATGTCTATCGTGGGAAATTTGAACTGCCAATGAGAAGATTTCTTCCATATAAAATACCCCCTTGCATTTATTATATCTGTATTACAGATAAAAATCAATATCCGTAATACAGATAACGCATAATGTCATTGAGGTGATGTTATGCAGTATCCCAATATTAGAAACTTAAGAGAGGATCATGATTATAAGCAGCGTGAGCTGGCGGAATATCTGAATGTTTCTCAAAATACTTATTCGCAGTATGAAACAGGAGCAATTGAATTAACTGCACCTACTCTGATAAAGCTTTCTGAATTTTATCACGTCAGTGTAGACTATCTTTTGGGTTTAACCGATAAACCGACAAAACAGTAATACCGTATAAAACAAGGCTGTCTCGGAGGAGACAGCCTTGTTTGACAAAGTGGAATTTGTAGAGATAGTGACCAGTGACCAGTGGCTAGTGACCAGTTGTTGGGCGGGACACCCGCACCCGATTATAATCGGAGCGAAGCGACCTATAACTGACCACTGACCACTGGACACTGACCACTGAATTTGCTTTGCAAATTCTAATTTGTCAAGGCAGACAACAAAAAGCGGCTGGTGACAGCCGCTTTTGTTATCTATTGGGTTTATCTTTCCCAGTTGCGGGAACGCTCTACTGCACGCTTCCAGTCTGCATACTTCTTGTTGCGGATATCCTCGGGCATGGAGGGAACGAAAATCTTGTCAACCTTGCGGTTTTCTTCAATTTCCTTCGTATCCTTCCAGACGCCGGTGGCAAGGCCCGCCAGGTAAGCCGCGCCGAGCGCTGTCGCTTCTCTGTTCACGGGACGGTTGACGTTGCAGCCGGTCATATCCGCCTGCATCTGCATCATAATGTTGGAGACGGAGGCGCCGCCGTCAACACGCAGATCCTTAAGCATAATTTCGCTGTCCGCCATCATAGCTTCCAGCAGGTCGGTCATCTGATAGGTAATGCTTTCCAGCACAGCACGGCAGACGTGGCGCTTGTTGATGGAGCGGGTGATGCCGACCATAATGCCTCTGGCGTACATATCCCAGTACGGTGCGCCAAGACCGGTGAACGCCGGTACAAGATACAGACCGTTGGTGTCCGGCACTTCCTCGGCAAAGACATCGCATTCCTGCGCGGAGTCAATGAGCTCTAATTCGTCGCGTAGCCACTTGATAACGGAGCCGGCGTTAAACGCGGAGCCCTCAAGGTCGTAGGTAATCTTGCCGTCAAGTCCCCAGGCGATGCCGGAGAGCAGGTTCGACTTGCTGTCAATGCGCTCCTCGCCGGTGTTCATCAGCAGGAAGCAGCCGGTGCCGTAGGTGTTCTTCGCCTGACCGCTCTCAAAGCAAGCCTGACCGAACAGCGCGCCGGGCTGGTCGCCGATAGCGCCCGCAATCGGGGTGCCGGTTAATTCCTCAATGCCGGGGATGCGGTCCACATAGCCGTAAATACAGCTGGAGGGCTTGACCTCGGGCAGAATGCACATCGGGATGCCGAGCTTTTCGCACAGGGTTTCATCCCAGCAGAGCTTGTCAATATCAAACAGCATGGTACGGCAGGCGTTGGAATAATCCGTGACGTGCGCCTTGCCGCCCGTTAAGTTCCAGATAATCCAGGTGTCGATGGTGCCGAACAGCAGCTCGCCCTTTTCGGCTCTCTCTCTGGCGCCGTCCACATTGTCGAGAATCCACTTAATCTTCGTAGCGCTGAAATAGGCGTCGATTAAAAGACCGGTGGTCTGCTTAATATAATCGCCAAGCCCTTCTTCCTTCAGCTTCTCGCAGTAATCCGCCGTTCTGCGGCACTGCCAGACAATCGCGTTGTAAATCGGCTTGCCCGTTTCCTTATCCCAGATAATCGTCGTTTCACGCTGGTTGGTGATGCCGATACCCGCAATGTCTCGCGGGTTCACAGCCTCCTCCGTACCGGCAGGACGCAGGCAGGCAATCATCGCCTGAATGACGGAGAACAGAACCTCATTAGGGTCGTGCTCTACCCAGCCGTTTTGCGGATAGTACTGCGTGAACTCGTTTTGTCCCTTTGCAGCGATTTCACCCTTTTTGTTGAAAATGATGGCGCGGGAGCTGGTGGTACCCTGGTCCAGAGCCATAACGAATTTTTCAGCCATTTTTCATTCCTCACTGGAAAATCTTCATAATATTCGGGACTGCCTGAATTCCCATCCACAACGTGAACGCTACTACAGCCCAACCTGTTAATGTCAATAAAATCGGGTGATGATATTCTTCACCTACTACGCTCTTCTTATATGCTCCGAGCAAAATACTTCCCAATGCAAGAGGCAATATTAAACCGTTCACTGAACCAGCAGCTATTAATAGTGCTACAGGATTTGCAACGAAAATATTTATCGCTGTCGAAGCACATATAAAAGCAATCATTACCCATCTATAATAACGGTCAATTCCTCCGAATAATGAACGCAAGAATGATACTGAAGTATATGAAGCTCCGATTACTGACGTTACACCTGCTGCCCATAAAATCACTCCGAACATTCTGTAACCTAATTCACCTGCACCACGTCTGAAAGCATCTGCAGCAGGATTAGCCTTATCAAGAACTACAGCAGCCTGATCCGCTGTTACATATAC
>CALGGQ010000003.1 GCA_937915775.1 uncultured Clostridia bacterium
GCCGCAGGCTGCGAGAAGCGGGAGAAAAGTTCCGGTGGACCTTTTCGTTGTTGAGAAGAAAGTCCCGTCTCTCGCACGAAACAAAGCGAGGCTTGACGCCTCGCTTTGTTTAATATCTGCCGCAAAAGTGTTCCATCGTGCGACATACAGGACTTGAACCCGTCTTTCACACCAAAACAATGAATTATTTTACCTTGTTGAAATTCTTATCTTCCTGTGATATGATTATAATGAATAATTATAAGTTGGGATAATTATATGCTTTTTTCATCTCCTGTTTTTATTTATTGTTTTTTGCCAATCGTTTTATTTGTATACTATGTGTTCCTCAGGAAAAACAGAGCGCTGCAAAATATCTTTCTGTTTTTAGCAAGTCTGTTTTTCTATGCCTGGGGTGAGCCGAAATTTGTTCTGGTAATGCTGCTATCCATCGTGATGAACTGGGTATTCGGCATTCTTGTTGACAAAAGTAGAGAAAGCCAAACGAAATCGAAGCTCATTATCGCATTAACGGTGGCAGCTAATCTATCCATTTTGTTTATTTTCAAATACCTGAATTTCACGGTCAATAATATCAACAGCCTGTTCCATTCCGATATTACAATTCGGCAAATTGCCTTGCCAATCGGTGTTTCCTTTTTCACTTTCCAGGCGATGTCTTATGTTATCGACGTATACAGAGGAAAAGGAGAAGTGCAGAAGAACATTATGAATGTTGGACTGTACATTTCCTTTTTTCCGCAGCTGATTGCAGGCCCTATCGTCAGATATGAAACGGTAGCCGAAGAGATTAAAAACAGAAAAGAGACAAAAGAGGATTTCTTCAGCGGCTTCACCAGATTCATTCTCGGCTTTGCCAAAAAGGTATTGCTTGCCAATTCCTTTGCCATTATTGCAGACAGAAGCTTTGACGGTCTGAGCAGTGGGGCGGATTTGTCCGTATTAGGTGCTTGGCTGGGCGCCGTTTGCTATGCTTTTCAGATCTTTTACGATTTCAGCGGCTACAGCGATATGGCAATCGGACTTGGAAAAATGTTCGGCTTCCACTTCCTTGAAAACTTCAATTATCCTTATATTTCCACTTCAATAACGGAGTTCTGGCGGCGCTGGCATATTTCGCTCGGAACCTGGTTTCGAGACTACGTTTATTTTCCGCTCGGCGGAAGCAGGGTAAAAAAAGGAAGACTTATTTTTAATCTCTTTGTTGTCTGGCTTCTGACGGGCGTTTGGCACGGTGCTAACTGGACCTTTGTTTTGTGGGGACTAATGTATTTTGTTCTGCTGGTGGCAGAAAAGCTGACAGGCTTTTACAAGACGGACAAGAAGGCAGCAAAGCCGTTTCTTTGGCTTTATACTGCATTCTTTGTGTTAATGGGATGGGTTCTGTTCCGCAGCAATTCCATCGGCGAAGCGGTTCAGTATATGAAGGTGATGTTTGGTTTCACTTCAAGCATTTATGACGAAGCGTTTATTCTTAATTTCAAACAGATTTTGGCTTATCTGGCTTTCGGTATTCTGTTTAGCTTCCCCATCACTCAAATCATCAAAAAGAAGCTTCCCTCCAATATTGTTACAAATGTCATCTATGTGCTGGTGATTTGTGGCTTGTTTATTCTTTCCGTTGCCAGTATCGTCAGCAGTTCGTATAATCCGTTTATTTATTTCAATTTTTAGTGTTTATGAAGAAGAATATCAAAACAATTGTCATATTTGTCATCGTGTCGGTTTTTGTCATAGTCGGTATGATTTCAACTGATTATGTCAGACTGTTTGCCGGTGTTCCTGTCAGAATTATCAGAGGGGAAAGCACGGTTTTCGATGAAATTGATTATGTCAACGACCAGGTGGGTGACCGTCTTTCTTACCATCACGACCTGATGGATTTGAACTCTGTTGTCTTAAAGCTAACCAATACAAAATATGTAAAAAAGAGCGATACCGTGGTTGCCCGTTCCGAAAAGGATAAGCTTTGCACCTCAGTCGATTTAGTTGATAAGGATGAGATTGACGATGCGTGCCAGAATCTCTTACAGCTACAGGAAACAGCGCATAAAAACAATGCCGAATTTCTTTATGTTTTTGCACCGGAAAAGGAGCAGTGGGCAGTTCTGCCCGATGGCGTTACAAACTATTCCGCTCAGAATCACGAAGCCTTCATCAATGCTCTTGAAAAAGCAGGCATCAATACGCTCGATTTGTCCATACCGATGACGCAGGAAACCGAAACACCGGAGGATTGGTATTTTATTACCGACCATCACTGGAAACCGGAAACCGGCTTCTGGGCATACGGCAAATTATGTGAAAGGCTGAATATGCAATTTGGTTTTGCTTACGATAAAAGCTTAACCAACCTTGATAATTACGAGCAGCGCATTTATCAAAATTGGTTTCTCGGTTCCACCGGCAAGAAAATCGGAAGATTTTTTACACCTCTGGGAATTGACGACCTTGACTTAATTGTGCCTAAGTTTTCCACTGACCTTACCGTCAGTATTCCTGCCGATGATGAAACCAGAAACGGCAGTTTTGAAGAAGCTTTGCTGGAGCATTCGCAGCTTGCCAAAAAGGATTATTATTCCTTGAATCCGTATGATGTTTACGGCTTCAACCACAGAGAGAAAAACATTTATAATCATAATTCCGTCAATGACGATACGATTCTTGTGATATCGGATTCCTATGCTATCAGCGTCAATCCGTTTTTATCCTTGAACACGAAGGAGCTCCATATTGCCGATGTGAGAAATTATGAATGGTTTGTCGGTGAAAAGCTGAACCTCAATGAATACATTCCGAAAATACAACCCGATTATGTGATTGTATTTTATAAGGGCGTGCGCCACGGTGACGGAAGCTTTGATTTCTTTTAATAATGATGAGGAGCAAATACCCATGAAAAGATTGATTACATTTTTCTTCTCGCTTACGATTGTCTTATCCTCTGTGTTTGCCGTTCCGCTTGCGGCGCAGGCATATACGGTTGAAAATTCGGTTGATCTCTACGTCCGTGAGGATTGGTGCAACGATGCGGTTGTGATGCCAAGCAGCTTTCATTCTGACTATCAGTTCAGTTATAAAAACGCTTCCTATGAGGTTGTTGAGGGCGACAGCGTTACCGTTTCCGATAAAGGACTGGTGAAGTATGCTACAACGGTCTATTACTGGAACGGCAATGTCGGCTCCACGGTCAGCACCGGCGCAGAAGGGGAAACAAAAACCGAGTCGGTTAATTACGGCAAATCCGTTGTGCTGGCAACGGTCGGCAGCAAGCGGCATTATGTTGAATTTAACGTTAACAGCTATGCCGAATATTTTGCCGAAAAGACGATTGATAAATACATTGCCGCCAATTTCAAAAGCGGAATGACCGATATTCAGATCGTGGATAAAATTACGGCATTCCCGGCGCAGTATGATTACAGCGTAAATAGCACCAGCTATGTCGGTTTAATCAGTGGTGACGGCGGCGATTGCTGGGCAAGCACCAACGCCATCTGCCATATTGCTGAAAAACTCGGCTATAAGGCACATTCGCGTTACGGCGTCAACGATGGCGGCGCCGGCAGCGGCCACCGAAACGCGGTTATTCAGGTCGGCGGCAAATGCTATGTCTGCGAGGCGGGTTATTATGAAACTGCACCGCGTTTTTACAATTATTACTGCATCGATAATGGCGCTGTTTATTCACTGAACGAGGACGGCGAAACGGCAGAAGTCGAAGACGAGCCTTTATCAGCTCCCAAGGTTCAGCAGATTCTGACCGCTGAAAATGAAGTAACGACTCTGCCCAATGGTGTGCACCAGCCGCTGGGAAAGCGTTGTGCGGTCGTTGTCAACCACACTG
>CALGGQ010000004.1 GCA_937915775.1 uncultured Clostridia bacterium
AGACCTGAACGGAGTGACACAGCCCTATGGTGTTAGGAAAGGCATAGCGCTGCGTATAACCCGTAATCATTGCCATGGGATTAACATAATTCAGAAACAGTGCGTCGGGGCAGACCTCGTTCATATCCCTGCAGAAATCCTCAACCACGGGAATGGTGCGAAGTGCGCGCATAATGCCACCGATACCGAGCGTGTCGCCAATCGTCTGGCGAAGTCCGTACTTTTTCGGTATCTCAAAATCGGTTATCGTGCAGGGGTCGTAGCCGCCTACCTGAATAGCGTTGATAACGAAGCTTGCATCTTTCAGGGCAGCCTTCCTGTTTTCAACACCTAAAAAGGTTGTGATATTTGCCTTCACGCCGAGCGATTTGCTGATGACATCAAGAATGACTCTGCTTTCCTCAAGTCGTTTTCCATCTATGTCGTAAAGCGCAAATTCACTGTCCTTCAGACAATCAGTCAGCAAACAGTCGCCTATAATGTTTCTTACAAATACCGTGCTTCCAGCACCCATAAAGGTTATTTTCATTTTACCGTCCTCCATGATAAAATAAATCACTAATATTATCAAGCCCCATTACAGCCAGTGAAGCACCGAAAAGGTGTTTTTCTTCATTATCGCCGTGTAAGAATAAGGCATAGCGGTATTTATAACCAACGGGCAGTTCAAGCACAAAGCCTGCTGTTACTCTGTCTTTTGCCCATAGCCATTCACTTTGGTTTAAAGTTGTAATACCGCAATTCTCAAAGTGTTTAAAGTCCTTCGTTTTCAGTAAACCGATACCATTTTCGGGTGAATGAATGATAAGATATTCGCCGTTTTGCTTTAATACGCATACATTTTCACCGCAATCGGTGCTGCCCTGAAACTCCCAACTTTTCAAATCCGCCGAGGTACTAAAAGATACGCCGTTTTGCTTGAAGAAGCAACGGAAAACGCCGTTATCCTCTAATATATACGGGTCAATCATTCTGCCCATATTATCAATCGAAGCATCGCCTTTCACCGTAATTATTTCGGGTGCATCCCAGTGAATTAAATCCTTTGATTTCATTGTATAAATACGGGAATTATCGTTCCCATAGGTTTCACCGTTCGGTCGGGGATATGTTTGCAGGCACAAATAGTAATACCCGTTATACTCAATTACGTTTCCGGGCGAGGAATAATTCTTGCTTTTATCATTTTCGGTCAGAATAACAGGCTCGCTCCAATGAATAAAGTCCGTGCTTTTGCTTTCAGCTATATAAAAATACTGCCCATCCTCTGCATTTTCAACGAGCGTGAAAAACAAGTAAATTACGCCGTCTTTAATAAACGCCGCAGGGTCGCGGTAGGAATATTTGTCTGTCTGTTCAAAGATTAAATGAAGCATTTTAACCATCTCCACAAATCAGAATTTGTTTGATTCGCCAAATGATATATGCGGTTCTGTTTGTTCACAGCACCATAATCAGTGTTCCGGCGCCTATCAGCACGCAGCCGATTACGGATTTAACCGTAAATGATTCATGAAGAAAGACAAACGCGAGAATCAGCGTAATAACGACGCTCAGCTTGTCTATCGGTACGACTTTTGAAATATCACCCAGCTGAATAGCTTTATAATAGCAGAGCCAGGATGCGCCCGTGGCAATTCCCGACAGAATAAGAAATATCCAGCTTTTTCTGCTGATTTGCAAAAGACCGGACTGCGCGTTTGTGATAAACACCATAATCCACGCCATCGCCACAACAACAACGGTACGCACAGCCGTTGCGAGATTGGAGTCAACTCCTTCGATACCGACTTTTGCGAGTATTGATGTGAGCGCCGCAAAAACTGCGGACAGGATTGCAAATATAATCCACATATTTATTTTGCTGCCTCCGTTTATATAAAAATTCTTTTTTTGATTATATTTTCAGTAATCCCAAATGCTCCAGTAAGATTTTTAACCCGATGATTACTAATACGATACCTCCCGCGAACTCAGCCTTATGCTGAAATTTATCTCCGAATTTGTTTCCGATGATTACTCCCATAAATGACAGCACAAAAGTAATTACTCCTATTATTGATATTGAAAGCAGCAAATTGACCTTGAAAAATGCAAATGTCACGCCAACCGCCAATGCATCAATACTTGTAGCAACAGCGAGTACCAGCATTGTTTTTACATCAATCTTATCATCTCTGTTTTTTGTTTCGTCCTCTGTAGAATCCTTTATCATTTTTCCACCGATGATTGTCAGCAGTATAAAGGCAATCCAATGATCTACACTATGAACAAATGAACTGAATGCACTTCCTAA
>CALGGQ010000005.1 GCA_937915775.1 uncultured Clostridia bacterium
GGCTTATTTCGCTTTGCCCTCTATCGTAATACGGCTGACGTAAAAGGTCTTTTCCGTTTTCTTTTCCACAGAAAAATGAACTAACGTCACTGCGTCGTAAGATTTTGTTTTATAGCGGATATACTGCTGGCGAAGTTCCTTTTCCGGCGCATGCAGATAGTGAAACGGCGAGGAAACAACGGCACGAATATCCCGCTTGGTAAAGCGGTTCTGACCGATTGCTTCCGTTATGTCGCTAAGCAGCGCATAATCAATATCAGCATATATATCGTGCAGCTTTTTTGCATCGGAATAGGCTGACAGTGAATATACATAATAGCCGAGCTCGCTGTCAAGGATACTGAGCTCATAGCGGTGTCCTTGCGTGAAAAACGCGCATTCCAGAGAATTGTCGCTCTCTTTGAAAGTAACGTTTTCAGCCTTGTCCTCCAGCAGCGACGTCAGCGTTTCCTTGTAATTATCAAGACTCTGTGTACTGGCGGCTGAGGTGATGACTTTCACGGTGCCGAAGCGGTAAAGCCCCGTCAGCGTCAGCACCAGCAGCAATGCACAGGTTATCACGGAATACAGTAAGGGCTTTTTCATCGCAGCGCCCCCTTTGTTTTCGGAAGCATGACCTGGGCTTTGAAGAGGTCGCCGTCAATCGTGAGATAGAGGTGGCCGTGCTGCGCCTTGCAGAGATTATCCGCGATGGAGAGCCCGAGTCCGTTGCCCTCATTCGTACGGGATTTATCGCCGCGGACGAAGCGTTCCGTCAGTTCCTGCGGAGTGATATCGAGCGGCTGTGCCGAAATATTTTTGATTTCAAAGATGCTGAAATTCTGGCTCTCATACACGTCGCAGTAGACGCGCGTGCCTCTTGCCGAATATTTCTTTGCGTTGGAAATCAGATTTTCGAGCACGCGGAAGGTTTTGTTGCCGTCGCAATAGGCATTGATATTGCCGTGGTCGCCCTTGAACACCAGCTCCAGACCATTGTCAACGAACTCCTGATGGCGCTCGTAAACCGCCTGCGCCGCAAGCTCGCTCAGCGACAGCTCCACGGGGTTCAGCGTAATCACGCCGCTGGTAATTTTGGACGCTTCAATCAGATCCTCAATCAGCCGCTTTAAGCGGTTGCTCTTTTCATCCAGCACGCCGATATATTCTTTGGCGTTTTCATCCTCAATCTCGCAGCCTTTCAGCAGGTCAACATAGCTGATAATGGAGGTGAGCGGCGTTTTTAAATCGTGCGAAACATTGGTAATCAGTTCCGTTCGCATCCGCTCGTCGCGCACCGCCTTATTGACGGCAGCGTCCAGCTCCTGACGGGTATACTGCAGCGAATTCACCAGCGTTTTGAGGCTGTTCGGCAGCTTGTTATAATCCACCTGCGGCACCGTTCTGGTATGCGCTGCGGCAATAATCGCGTCCAGCTTTTTGACATAATCCACCGCGTAGACAAGGCACACGATGTTAAAGACAATCAGAACGACGATAGGCATAATGGCAACGACCACATCGGCATCCGCCGCAATGAAGAAGAACACGTCAAACAGCATCATCAGATTGACGAGCAGATAGGCAATCACCCAACGAATCAGCGCTTTTCTGAAGTTGTGCGGTTTGAAAGTGAAGAGAGAACGGATGCCCTTACCAATAGCGACAATCGGCTTGATAATGATCCAATTAAACAGCATCACGACCAGCAGATTCGAGAAAAAGTTTTTCTCGCTCTTGCAAACTCTCACAACGGAGGACAGCAATTCAATCAACAGTGCCCAGATAAGCCCCGACAGCACGATGGCGCCGTAGCGCACCAGCTGCATCAAGTCAGCATCGACGACATCGTAAAAATCCTCGGCACAGACGGCTATGATGGCGACTAAACCGGTAATTGCCGCAGCGGACAGCACCAGATGCACGTCGCTCGGTAGATAATCAATCCACGCACGCTTGACCTTGCCGTTTTCCAATCGTTTGCCGCAGACGCTTAAATAATACGCCAGGAGGATAACAGCGGCAACGAAGAGAGCGGCACCGGCAAGCAGCAGCGTTTTCAAATTGTATTTCTGCGTTCTGGAAAAGCTGTCGATAATTTCACGGTAACTGCTGACCGTCAGCCCTGCATCGTAATCGACGTAAAGGTAGATTTCATAATCTTCCCAATCCAGATACAGCTTACCCGTCTTTTCATCCTGATAGTTTTGGAGCACGTCCTTGAATTTTTCGGAATAGGACGGCTGATTATTGATAACGGACAGCGCATATGGCTGCTTCATCACGTCCTCCACCTTCACGTCAGTGAGGTTGGAAAGCACATTACCCGTTTTGGTGTTTTTGAGAGAATAATACAAATCGCCCGCTATATCGTGGTGATAATATTCACTAAGACTCTCCCCGTTCACATTATCACGGTAGCGTTTGTTACTGATGTAATCGTGGAGCATTGCCGTCAGCTTTGTCGCGGCGGTTTCATGGGTATCGCGATAGGTAATCTCATTATCCGTATCGTTATATAGCGATACATCAAAAACGTATTCAACATCGCTGTAGTAGAACGAATCGTTAAACTGAAAACGGTTATCAAGGATTTCTTCCTTTCCCCCGTATTCCTCGTACCCGTCATAGTCCTCGTTATCAAACTGCTCGTAGGCAAGCATAGCACCGTCGAGCTGCTCGTCAAAGCGTTTGAGCGCATTCTGCAGCATTTCCGCCTGCTGCTCTAAAAGCGCTTTCTGAATCGCGTCGTCATCGGACAACGCGTCCTCGACGGTCAGATTGCGAATGTCGTCGTGCAGCTGACTGGCAAGCGGCCAGCAATCGGCAAGGGTTAACTGCTTGTTTGAAGAATTCAATAAGTCATGATAATCTCTGCCGTAATATACTGCCTCCGTGATATCAACGGCACAGAGAAACGCTCCCGCCATACAGATAACGCTCAGCAGCACACAGAGAAACTTGACAAATGCATTAGTATTTCTGGATTTTGTAGCCAAGACCATACACCACCTTTAAGTATTTGGGTTCCTTCGGATTAATTTCGATTTTTTCACGAATGTTGCGGATATGTACGGTGACGGTCTTTTCAATGCCGAAGGAAACCTCGTTCCATACAGCCTCGTAAATTTGTGATGAGGTGAGGACGGCATTCATATTTTTCATCAGATATTCCAGAATCAGATATTCTCTCGCCGTCAGGTGAACGGGCTCGCCGTCTACGGTAACGAGCTTCGTCTTGGTGTCCAGCACCAGTCCGCCCGTGACGAGCTGAGAATCCGTGATTGCCATCGAGCCGAGGGTGGAATACCGCCGAATCTGGCTCTTTACCCTTGCCATCAGCTCCAGCGGATTAAACGGCTTCGTCACATAATCGTCCGCCCCGAAGGACAGACCGGTGATTTTATCCGTATCCTCACTCTTGGCGGACAGCAGAATAATCGGGAAGTTGTACTTTTCGCGGATTTGCAGGGTGGCTGACAGACCGTCCAGCTCCGGCATCATAATGTCAAGAACGAGGCAGTGCACCTCCTCCTTCTCAATCACCTCCAGCGCTTCCCTGCCGTTCATCGCGGTCAGCACGCGGTAACCCTCATGTTCCAGATAAATCCTGATGGAATTTAAAATCGCACTGTCGTCATCACAAACCAATACACTATACATATGCTCTCCTCCTCGCTACCCACTTTACTCACTGAATCGCAAAATGGCTACAAGAAAATCTTAAGAAAATTCAAAGTTCATCATATCATAGAATCCGTCAGAATACAAGCAAAAAGACTGCCCTGTAAAACAGGACAGTCTGTCATATTTACTTACTTTTCCTTCACTACTTTAGCGGTAACCTTAACAGTTTTGGTATTCAGCAGCAGCTTAGCGGAAGTGGAATTCTTTGATTTCACCTTCTTGCCCTGGCTGATGGAGGCAATCTTGTAGCCCTCCTTCGGTGCCAGCGTAATGGAAATCGTATCGCCGTAGGCGTAATTCTTCTTCAGCTTCGTCACAACTGTTGCGTTCTTAACGGCAGAGGTGTTCACCTTAGCATAACCGTTTCCAATGTCAAGCACATAAACCGTGGGACCGTATCCCTCGTCAAAGTCGCTATAATCATCGTATTCACCGTCATCCACATAATCCTCATCGTCGTAGGATACGCCGCCGAGCAGTCTGTAATCCTCGATATCGTCAATATCCAGTACGGTATCGGCTGCAGGGAAAGCAATGAACTTGCCCGGCAGAGTGGTACCGTAAACCTTCGGGTCACTCAGGCTGTTGCGGGAGGAATACTTCGATTTAATCAGCTTATCGTTCTTGACATCATAATAGTAGGTATCGCCGTAGCCATAGCAATAAACACCGTTGAGCAGTAAGCCCTTCTTGGCAAAGCCAAAGGAGCCCTGATACAGTTTGACGGTATTACCCATCTCATCCTTCAGCTCGGAATAATCCTCTGTCTTGACAGACACCTTGGACGCCTTCCACTGCTTGCCGTCAAAGGTAATGATGGCGGGCAGCTTGCCGTCCTCCTCAGCGCCGTAAACGCCGACGAGCTTGTTGCCGTACTGAACAAAACGGGTGTAGGCTCTGCCCTTCGGCAGCGTTGCCTTTGTCTTAACGAATTTGCTCTTCTTCGCCAGATAGCGATATACCTTATCGCTGTACTTACCGGTGCTACTGTCATAGCCGCCCGCAAGATAAATGGCGCCATTGTAAATACCGAGAGAGGAACCGAACAGCGCATTATCGGGGACCTCGGCGAGCTTGGTGGTTTCGCCGGTATAGAGCGTAAACTTACCGAAAGCATTATCGTAGCCGATGACCGTTCCCGTTGAGGTGGCGTAAATCGGACGCACCGCAACAAAGAAGATACTGCCATTTGCATAAGCTGCTGAAGTAATGTTATACATCACCTCATCCACCGCAGAAACATCAAAGAGCACCGTCGGGTCAAGCTGGTAATCGAGCATATTATAGAGATAGGCACCGGCTTCCTTATCCTTGGTAATTTTGCCAATAAAGCCGTACTCGCTGACATAATAGGATTTATCGCCGGCAGGCAGGAAGAAATCATTGCCGGTCACGCCTTCCGGCGCGCTCATCACTTCACTTGACAGCGGAATCAGCTTTTTCTTGGAAACAAGCGCTGTTGCCTTGTCGCTGCCGTTCTTATTGGTAACCTGAACCGTAATCTTTTTGGTATTGTATTTCTTATCCTTAATCACAATCTTATGGCTCTTGGAACGGGCAGGCTTGACCTCCTTGCCGTTAATCATCACAGAGGTGGTACCCTTAAAGGAGCCTGTAATCTCAATATTGCCCTTGCTGTTATAAGCGACGTCGGCAATCATCGGCGGCGTCACTGCCAGATTGTCAAGAGAGAGCACACGGGCGTTATCCGTCTTACCCTGCAGGGAGGCGGAAATTCTGCCGGTGTTCTTAATCATATTAATAATATCCAGCGGCGTTGCTTTCGGATACGCATTATGCAGCAGTGCCACAGCGCCGGCAACGTACGGCGTTGCCATCGAGGTACCGCAGTAAAAATCGTACTTGAGGAAATCGTCTGCCTTCACATCCTGCTTGCTGATAGCAAGGTCATCGAGATTAAACTCGGTATCCTTGGCATACGCCTCCATAATAAAGACAAGCTGTCTGTCCTTCGCTTTGGTATAGTTTGTAGCCGTAACATCCACATCGAAGAAGGAATGGCTCCAGTAATTACCGGTTGCCGAGCCGCCGACCTCTGCCACAGCATCGGTGTTAAATATATCGTCAAACTTCTTTTCCAGATCCCACTCAGCCGGTACATCAAATACCATAGCATAGGAATTCTTCACGCCGCTGCTCATCATACTAATGGAATAGTTCTTATTCTCATCTGCAATAGAGAACGGAATGGCGAAGCAGTAGAGCGCCGGCTTTTCCTCTGTCGCCTCCTCCGTCAGCTTCAGCGAAAGGCTCTTGCCCTTGGTGTTGCCGAAATAGCGGTCGGACTGACCGACGGTTACCTTGTCGGAGATTTCAACGCTAAAGAAATCCTGCTTCGGCGCCTTGATTTCGGGATAGCCGAAATCGCCTGCCTTCAGCGTACTGTTATATTCCTGCAGGGAAGCCACTAATTTGCTGCGGCGGTTTGCCGTATAAATCGTCGGGTTGAAGCAGTTATACGACACGGTGGAAAGAATATCCACACCGGGAGCCGCCACGTCGGTCAAGCCCTTGCCGTAGTTGGAGAAGTCGGCAAGCTCGTCCTTTTCGTTCGTCGCGGCAACGGTCAGCTGATAGTTGCTGTTGCAGGCGGCGGGAATGACATAGTATTCCTCTTCAAATACGATGCCGAGGAATTCCTCTTTCTGCGGCTGGGTGATATCCTGCGCCTCGTTGCCTGCTGCCACAAGGGAGATAACGCCTGCCTCACCGAATTGGTCAAAAATTTCCTCAAAGACGGCGAGCTCTTCCTTTTCGCCCATACCGCCCCAGGAGTTACTGATAGCAACAACGTTTTCACCGAGCTCGATAGCACGGTTGATGTATTCATACGCAGCGAGCACGCCCTCTGTATCGCCGTAGCCGTCAGCCGTCAGCCATTTGAGCGCCATAATTTTGGTGTTCGTCTGGTTAATACCGCTGATGCCCTTCTTGTTATCGGAAGCGGCGGTAATAATACCGGCGCAGTGCGTGCCGTGACCGTTATTATCCAGCGGTGAATGGTCCTTGATTTCGCCCGTAAAGTCATAGCCGTACTTACCGAGCAGGCGGGAGCCGTGCTTATTCACCCACAGCTTTCCCTTGAATTCAGCGCTGTTATAATCAATACCGGTATCCACAACGGCAACGATCTGCTCCTTGTCGGATTTAGCCGCCTTTGCCCATACCTTTTCGGCATTGACATCCAGACCGGCGGTACCGCCGTTCTGCCCCTGATTATCAAGCGCCCACTGATAATCGGAAAAGCTGTCGTTCGTGATAGACGTGATATGCTTCTTCGTGTTCGGGAAGGCATATTTGACGTTCTTACTTTTTTTCGCTTTTCTGATTAACTGCTTGGTGGACAGCTTGGAGGATTTCAGCACAGCCACATTCAAATCCGATTTACCGCTGCCGGTGATATCGGAAAAGCTGTATAAGTTCTTCAACTGCACCTTTTTGCCGAACATATCGGAAATGCCGGAGGCGTTGAGCGTTCTCTTATCGGAATCACTGTTAAAGACAACGATTGCCTCGCCTTCGGTATAATCAAGTTTGGTGTTATTATCCGCTTTTAAAACAGATGCCGAAGCGGAAAGCGGCATAGCGGCAAATGACATTGCCATTAACACTGCCAGCATGACGGCAGCTATTTTTTTCATAAACCCTTTCATAATACACTCCTTAAAATTTTTTTGTTTGTTTACAGTTTTCCTACCACCTCTTTATCTTTATCATCATTATATATAAGTATAAATGATTGACAAAACTGTTGCAATAGAATCCGATTATTTCAAAATATTTTTTATACGCTTTTCATATTTTGACTGATAGAGGAACAGCAGCCGATTGTACAGCACTTCATAGAAGAAAAAGACAATATTAGCTCCGACAAGAAGAAGCAGGGCGCCCCATTTGCCGAGCGTATTATCAAACGGAATTCCCAGCACATAAATCAGTATCAGCTGCACAGTTATCATAGAGCCGTTAAACAGGAATAATTTGGCAACTATGCACAAAATCTTACTTCTCATTTTTTCAATTGCCGCTTTAATGATGGGATAATAGCCAAAAAACAAGGCATAAATCAGTCCTGTTTCCTTATCCGGCATCAGCACGGTGCCGAGAATGCTGACCGCAATGAAGCTGATGAGGGCGCTTTTCTTCCCCGCTGTCTGCAGCAAAAACGTAATCAGAAAGGAGCAGAGTAGCGGCGATACATAAGAAAAAATCCATATCACGGAGCCGAGATACAGCAGCACCACTGAAAGCGCGCTTGCCACACCTGCCAGCGCCGTTATCTTACTTGCTTTCATCGCATCACCTACATATTACCACTAATTAACTAAAGAGTACACCAAAATGCAAAAACGCAATAAAATCGCGTCGAAATGCAAGAAATAATACCAAAAATTGCGCTGATGCAATTTTGCGAAGAGGAAAAACATATGAAGTGATTGTTATAAAAATGCTTGCATTTTTATTGAATCACGGAATGTGTTTTGACGAGGACCGTCGTTTGAGCCGCGCCGTTTAGTACATTTCTATCAGTTAAACATCCAAATTTTGTACAAATTTCGCATTCTTTTCAATAAATTCTCGACGTGGTTCAACATTATCGCCCATCAGGATGGCGAAGTTTTCGCTGGCGCGCTGGGCGTCCTCAATAGTAACGCGCAGCATCGTGCGGTATTCGGGGTCCATCGTGGTTTCCCAGAGCTGCTCGGGGTCCATTTCGCCGAGACCTTTATAGCGCTGGATATCGCACTGTCCCTCAAATTCGGCAATAATCGCGTCGCGCTCCTCGTCCGAGAAAGCGTAGCGGCTCTTTTTGCCCTTGCTGACCTTGAAGAGCGGCGGCTGCGCGAGGTACACATAGCCGTCCTCAATAATCTGCGGCATATAACGGAAGAAGAAGGTGAGCAGCAGGGTTCTGATATGCGCGCCGTCCACATCGGCATCCGCCATAATAATGATTTTATGGTATCTCAGTTTATTAATATCGAATTCGTCGCCGATGCCGGTGCCGAGCGCCATCACAACAGGCACGAGCTTTTCGTTGGAATAGACCTTGTCCACTCTTGCCTTTTCCACGTTGAGCATCTTGCCCCACAGCGGCAGGATTGCCATATGCTCACGGTCGCGGCCTTCCTTAGCGGAGCCGCCTGCCGAGTCACCCTCAACGATGTAGATTTCGCACTTTGTCGGGTCCTTGCTGGTGCAGTCGGCGAGCTTGCCGGGCAGGGAATTGCTCTCCAGCGGCGATTTTCTTCTGGCGTTTTCTCTTGCCTTGCGGGCGGCTTCTCTTGCTCTGGAAGCGTCAAGCGCTTTGTTGAGAATGGTCTTTGCCGTCTGCGGATGCTCCTCAAAGTAGGTCATCAGCTTGTCGTATACAAGGGAGGCAACCAGACCGGTGATATCGGTATTACCGAGCTTACCCTTCGTCTGTCCTTCAAACTGCGCCTCCGTCAGCTTGACGGAGATAATCGCGGTGATACCCTCGCGCACATCGTCGCCGGACAGTTTTTTATCGTTATCCTTTAAAATGCCGAACTTCTTGCCGTAATCGTTGAACACTCTGGTTAAAGCAGTTTTAAAGCCGGTTTCGTGCGTACCGCCGTCCACGGTGTTGATATTGTTGGCAAAGGATAAAATCGTTTCGTTATATTGGTCGGTATAGCACAGCGCGATTTCCGCCGAGCGATCGCCCTTCGTGGTGGAGATATGGATAACCTCCTCCTGCACGGGGTTAAAGCCGCGGCTCATGTTGATATATTCCACGAAGGAGCGGATACCGCCCTCGTAGCAATAGACGCCGCTGTGCTCCTCATCGTCATATTTATCCTCGGGATTGCGGTCAAATTTTTCGCGCTTATCCGTCAGGGTAATGGAAAGACCGGCATTCAAAAACGCCTGCTCGCGCAGCCTTCTCTCTAAAATATCAAAATCGTATTTCGTCGTTTCCTGGAAGATATCCGGATCCGCCTTAAAGCGGATGAATGTGCCGTGACCGTTGTCATCGCCGATAATGTGCAGCTCGTCAACGGGAATGCCACGCTCAAAGCGCTGGGCATAAATGTGGCCGTTCTGGGTGACCTCTACCTCCATCCATTCGGACAGCGCGTTCACTACCGAGGAGCCGACGCCGTGCAGACCGCCCGATACCTTGTAGCCGGAGCCGCCGAACTTACCGCCGGCGTGCAGCACAGTCAGTACAACCGTGACGGCAGGGAGTCCTGTTTTTTCGTTGATACCCGTCGGAATGCCGCGTCCGTTATCGCGCACGGTGATGATGTTGCCGGGCAGGATTTCCGTTTCAATATGCGTACAGACGCCTGCCAACGCCTCATCAATCGAGTTATCCACAATTTCATACACAAGATGGTGCAGACCGCGCGGACCGGTGGAGCCGATATACATGCCCGGGCGCTTGCGGACTGCTTCCAGCCCCTCGAGCACCTGAATATCGTCGGCACTGTATTCATCGGTGACGACAGTATCAATATCCTCTTCCTCTAAATTGGTGATTTTGATTTCTTCAGCCATAAATCTTCCTCATTTTTTTGTTACTTGCTTCTCTTATACAATGTTGCCGTGTTGAGCGGGCTGACATATACCTTTCTGTCAGTAATGACAAAGCTCTTCGGCAAATCATAATTCACATATTCCACACGCTTATCTTTTTCGGCTTTGGCGAGATAATCGCGCGTCGCCTTATTCACGGTGGAGGTATCCATATCAAAGATACCGATGATGTCACGGTCCTGTAAAACCGTGGATTCTCCTAAATGAATGTACATAGTTTAATTAATGTAGTTATTAGTTAGTAGTTAGTAGTTATCAGTTATTGGGTGGGCTGCGCCCACACCCATTTTAAATGATTTTTCCGTTTTCAATATGAATCGTCTTTCCCTGCTTTAAGCGCAGGATGGTTTCCTTATCGCAGCAGGTGATGAACACCTGGCGGTTTTTGATATGATTTAAGATGTAATCCTGCCGCACCTCGTCAAGCTCGCTCATCACATCGTCCAGCAGGGCGACAGGCTCTGTGCCGGTCAGCTGCTCCAGCAGCTCCGCCTCCGCCAGCTTTAATGCTAGCACGCAGCTGCGCTGCTGCCCCTGCGAACCGAAGGTACGCGCGCTTTTGCCGTTAATCAGAATATTGATATCATCGCGGTGCGGTCCGACGGTGGTATTGCGATTGATGATATCCTGCACCTTTGCCTGCTCGAGCGCATTGAGTAACTGCTGCTCAATCTGGGCTAAATCCGCCGTGTAATCGCACACGGAGCGGTACTGCAGCGTGATATGCTCCTTTTGCGAGCTGATGCCGAGGAAAATCTCCTGCAATATTGGTGCAATCGCTTCCATATATCTGAGCCGCTGGTACACCATTTTCGCGCCGGTGCGGGCTAAATTCTGATTCCAGATATAGAGTAGCTCGTCCATTTCCGGGTGCTTTGCCAAATCCTTTAAAAGCGAATTTCGCTGCTGCAGCGCCCGGTGATATTCCTTCAGCACCGTGCGGTAATTTGACTTAATCTGGCACAGCGCGCCGTCGATAAAATAGCGCCGCTCCTGCGGACCTCCTTTAATCATGTTCAGATGGCTCGGGCTGAAAATCACCGCTTTAATAACATCGGACAGCGCAGCGGTGCTTTTCTTTTTCACACCGTTTAATGTAACCTCTTTTTTTTCACCGAGGAGCAGCTCCGCCTGCTGCTCCCGCTCCTCTGCAGTAAAGGTGATTTTCAGCCTGCTGTTTGCGTGTTCAAACTGCACGAGCTCCTTATCCTTTACACCGCGGAAGCTGTGCGCTCCCGTAAACAGATAAATGGCCTCCAGCAGGTTCGTTTTGCCCTGTGCATTTTCACCCCAGATGATATTAACGTCGTCAAAATCCGTCTGCAGCGCTTCAAAATTACGAAAATACTCCAGTTCTATCGTATTAATTTTCATCGTTTACAATCGTGTAATCAGCGGCAAAGGCGGTCACCACGTCGCCGTTTCTCAGCTTTTTTCCGCGCGCGGTACAGATTTCGCCGTTCACGCGGATAATGCCGTCCTGAATCATTTCCTTTGCCTGTCCGCCTGTTTCGGCAATGCCCATCATCTTGAGAAATGCCTGCAGCTGGATAAACTCGGTATGAATCAAAACGTCCTCCCGCCGATGCTCCTTTGCTTTTACCTTAATTTTCATTTTTCAGTCTCACGGGTAAGACGAGGAAAATGAAGCTGTCGCCCTCCAGCGGCATTACCTTTGCCGGGCTGATAGCGCCGTTAAATTCCATCCTGACCTCGTCGGTATCCGCTGCGTTCAGCGCGTCCAGTAAGAATTTCGAGTTAAAGCCGATTTCCACACGGTCGCCGGAGGTGTTGACGTGCGTATAATCTACCACTCTACCGAGAGAGGACACGGTGGAGACGCGCAGCTGGTCGTTTTCAAACAGGCAGCGAATCGGGTTTTTCTGGTTATTTTCAATCACGGGCAGCGTGCGTTCAATGCAGTCAATCGCATCGCGCGTGTTGAGCAACACCGTTGTTGCCGTTACGGACGGCACCGTCGTTCTGTAATCTAAGAATTCACCGTCCAGCAGGCGGCTGATGATAGAATAATTTTCCACCTCAAAAATGATATGGCGCTTGCCGACGGCAACGGAAATCTTGTTTTCACTTTCCGTATCCATTAGCTTGATTAATTCACGGATGGTCTTTTTCGGCACGATGAAGGAAATCGGCTCACCGTCGTACGCCGCCTTTTCCTTTCTGATGGCAAGACGGTAACCGTCTACACCAATCAGCGTAATTTCACCCTGCTGTAAATCAAACTTTAAGCCTGTGTAAACCGGCTTATTGCTCTCTGTATCGGCAACGGCAAACACGGTCTGAATAATCATCGAATACAGCATTTTTTGCTCCAGCTCGAGCGGATAGCCGCCGTTGACGGAGGGCAGTTCGGGATAATCGTTTGCGTCAATGCCCGTGATATTGTACTGCGCCGCGCCGCTGATAATCGAAACAGAGGTGCCCTTGGTTTCAATCGTTACCTCCTCGTCAGCGAGCTTGCGGATAATATCGCACAGCACCTTGGCATTAATGACGATGGCGCCGGCTTCCTCCACGTCTACGTTAAGCGTGGTGTTAATGCCGAATTCAAAATCGTAGCCCGTCAACGAGAGCAGGCCGGAACCGCACTCCATCAGGATACCCTCAATCGTCGGAATCGTCACCTTAGCGTTGACGGCTCTGATAACATTGTTGCAGGCTGTGTTCAGTTCTTTGGTGTTACAGGTTAATTTCATAGAAGTGTCCTTTCTTCATCAAAATGGCAAAAATTACATTTTCAGCTTAAATAGAATAACTTAAATATTCGTAATAGTAGAGGCTGTTGAAAAAGTGTAAAAGTTCGATTTACCGCTTAAACGCTGGATTTTTTCTTCACATTCGGCAAATGAAAAATGCGTAAAAAATCTGGAAATTGTGGAAAATTTTCGTTTTCAACCGGCGCAAGGAAAACGCAGCGGTGGAAAAGGAAAAAATAGTGGAAAATAGTTAGTAGTTAATAGTTAATAGTTAGTAGTTAGTAGTTAGTAGTTATTTGGTGGGCTGTGCCCACACCCATTTTTATAATGCCGTGCGCAGCACCCATTTAACTACTTACTACTTACTATTTACTACTTACTACTTACTACTTACTACTTACTATCTACTGCTCATCTTTTATATTATTGATAATATCCAGCACCTGTGCATTGAGGGCGGAATTGCTTTCCAGCAGTTTTTCCATTTCCTCAATATTGTACATCACTGTGGTGTGATCCTTATTAAATTCCTTGCCGATATCCTTCAGACTCATCGCGGTCACGTTACGGATAATGTAAAAGCACATTTTTCGCGCGTTGGAAATGTTCGCGTTGCGCTTTTTGCTGTAAATATCGTCCACGGAAACACCGGTGGTGCGGCTGACCTCGTCCACCACCCGTTTAATCGTGACAGGCAGCGGCTGCACATCGTTTAAAATATCCTTGATAGCGGACTGCGCGATGGCAATTGTTGCCTCCTGCTCACCGAAGGTGCAAAGCGCGTGGAGCTTTTTGGTAATACCCTCCAGCTGACGGATATTGGATTTCACGCGCTCGGCAACATATTCCACCAC
>CALGGQ010000006.1 GCA_937915775.1 uncultured Clostridia bacterium
CCATATCCACCCAAAAAAGCCTATCCTTTCGGATAGACTTTTTCGACAGACTGAAACGGACGACCAATGGTCGTCCGTTTTTTACTTTTCGATTTTGACCACTTCCGCACCGAACGGCATTAAGGACAGCTTCGCGAGCTTGAAGAACTGCTTGCCGAATGGGATACCAATGATGGTGATGCACCAGAGCAGACCGAACACGAAGTTACTGATTGCCATCCAGATACCGAAAAAGATAATCCAGATGATATTGGCAAGCAAGGACGGCGCGCCGCCGCCGAATTCCACATCCTTGCCGAACGGCGCAAAGGACATCTTCGCAAACTTAAAGCACTGCTTGCCGAGCGGAATGCCGATAATGGTGATGCAGCAGATGACGCCTGCTATCAGCCATTCCAACCCGCAGAGAAAGCCACCGAACAAAAACCAAAGTACGTTACCGATCAATCTCATTTCCTCTCTCCTTTATTCACACTGTTTTTCAAAGTCCGCCACAAGGGCGTCCTGAATGGTTTTAAGCATAGCGGGCGCCTTGCCGCCGACGGGAATGCCGTCCACCGTTCTGACGGGAATGCAGAACGAGCCGGTGCTGTGAATGACTACCTCGTCCGCCGCCAGCAGCTCGTCAAGGGTGTATTCCCTTTCTTCCGTGCGATAGCCGCACTGTTCGGCAAACGCCAGCAGGCGGATGCGCGCCGTGCCAGGCAGAATTTTATCGTCGAGCGGATGCGTGATAACCGTGTTATCCTTAAAGATAGATACGTTCGAGTGCGCGCATTCCGTCACAATGCCGTCACGGATAAAAATCGCTTCGCTGCAGCCGTTTTCGCGCGCTTTCTCTGCCGCCAGGCACGAGGGAATCAAATTCAGCGTCTTGATGTTGCAATAGCGAAAGCGCTTATCCTCAAAGGTCACCACGTCAATCGGCTTGTAAGTATCCTGCACGCCGACGGGCGTCAGCATGATGAGCAGGTTTCCCTGCAGCTCCTCTCCGAAGGAATGCTCCCGCAGTCCGCTGCCGCGCGAGCACTGCAGATAGACAAACTGCTCCGGCGAATCCACCTTTAAGACCAGCTCCTGCAGCAGCGCCGCCAGCGCTTCCTTTTCCATCGGAATGTGGATTTGCAGCAGCCGCGCGCTGTTATAAAAGCGGTCGAGATGCGCGGGAAGGTCAAACAGCTTATGGCGGTGCGCATACGTTGCGTCGTAAATACCGTCGCCGAAATAGACGGCTCTGTCCGTCATCGGGATTTGCATCTGCTCAATTTCGCCGATGACGCCGTTATAATATCCGAGTGTTTTCATTCTTATCACCCTCTTATATTATACTAAAAAACGCAGGCAACTGCAAGAGCTGCCTGCGGTAATTCTTAATAGATGGTGCCCGTGGTGATGTCAAACGCCAGCACATGCGGCTGACCGCCCTGCTCATAATCAATAAAGACCTTGTTGTTATCCTCGATGACGTTGATGATTTTACTGTCATCATCGGACAGCACGTCCTTAAAGACGGTGAGCTGCTCCTCGTTATATTTCGAAATATCGTCGCTCATAAAGAGCACGCCGCCGAAGAGCTTGATAAATTTCGCAAGCGCCTTCTGCTGCTCAAAGGTGAACTCAATGTTATCCCTTCTCAAAAGGAACACATCGGGGTCGCACAAAAAGGCTCTGCCGTTCAGGCAGCGGCGGTAAATGCTGTTATGTATCGCGTTCGGGGTGGAAACGTCCTCACGGTGCATATTGCGGCGCAGGAAGCGGTGCTCCCACCACAGCGCCATATCGGGACCGATACGCATATATTCCACCTTGCCGAAGCACGGCATCTGCTGCACGCCGCAGGCGAGAATCGGCTTATCGCCCACGCATTCGCGCAGGAAGTCAATCGAATCGTACGCGATTTCGCCCCTGGTTTTGCCGTGCATCGGAATCACCGACGCGGCATAGAGGAAATCGAGCTTGACCATATCAAAGCCCCAGACATCCAGCACCTCGTGAAAGACGTCCTTAATATGCTGCCTTGCCGCGGGATGATAGATATCCAGCGCATAGAAGCCGCCCCAGTTATGACCGACAGGCACCGGCTTGCCCTTTTCATCCTTGACGAGCCAGTCCTTATGCTCCTTATAAATCTTCGAGCCGTTTTGCACGCCGAACGGCGCGAGCCAGATACCCGCCTTAAAGCCCTTTTCGTGAATGGCGTCCGCAATCGGCTTCATGCCGTGCGGAAACTTTTTATCGTCCACGGGGAACCAGTCGCCCACCTTGGTTTCGTAACCGTCGTCCACCTGATAGGTGTTGACGTACTCCTTTTCGGCAGCGAGTGCGTTCAGATCGCGCAGGATGATTTCCTCGCTGATATCCTGATAATAGTTATACCAGGAGGTGTAGCCCTTGATTTTTTCATCGGTCAGCGGCTTGATACCCATCTCATCAAAGTAGGCGTCAAACACCTCGTCATATTCGCCGCCGAAGATGAACATATTGAGGATTTCATACGGCTCCCTGATGGTAATGCCGTCCAAATCCTTCGCAAAGCGAACCGTATTGGCGTGCATATCCGCATAAATCAGCGTGTAGCCCGTGCGGTCGTTGAGCGAGCCGAACAAATCGTAGGTATTGCCGTTTCTGACATAGGCAAAGCCGTTGGAATGGAACTGCCCCTTCTTGCGGTCCGAATGAATAAAGGTGTAATCCCCCACATATTTCATGCCGTACATTTTGCCGAAAAAGCTCTTGCCGACGGTATTCAGCCCCGCCTCGGTCTCATTGCGGGTAAATTCCTTCGTATCCGTCCAGCTCTGAAAGCCGTTGGCGAAAAAGCGGGAGCCCTCGTGGAAGGTGTAATCCATCTGCACATAGAATTCGAGAATCTGCAGCGGCTGCTTCGGCTGCAAAATCAGCTTGAGGGAATGCACGTTATCGCGCATTTCAAACGAAAAATCCTCGTTCTCCTTATTCGTGATTTTGGTGGTACGTCCGTCCAGCGTATACTTGAAAAAATACTTAAAATCCATCTGCCTGCTCCGTATTTCAAGGGAATTAACGTTTGCCTACGCCCCTTATTATACACAATCGCCCAAACTTTTCAAGTGCTTTTTCAGGAATTTATTATCTATTATTAATTACATCTTTATTGTGTCTATTATTTTAGCGTGCTAACACGGTAATTGGTTAAATTGCACAAACGTTTTCCCCCTCAAAAATGTATATATATGAATTTCGCAGAAGATAAAAATAAGTGTTGACAAAGATTTTCACCTGTGTTATTGTATATTCATACAAAATAACCGTATAAAAATTCATTCAAACAATTCAATAGGAGGACATTGTTATGAAGAACTTAAAGAAAATCATTGCCATCGTAGCGGCTCTGGCAATCATCGGTGTTATCTTTGCGGCATGCACCAAGGGCGGCGACACAAAGGATGCAAAGGAAACGCTGGTCATGGCAACAAACGCGGAATTCCCGCCGTACGAATACCACGAGGGCGATTCCATCGTCGGTATCGACGCAGAGGTTGCGGCAGCCATTGCCGAAAAGCTCGGTATGGAGCTGCAGATTGAGGACGTCTCCTTCGACTCCATCATCCCCGGCGTGCAGGCAGGCAAGTACGATATGGGTATGGCGGGTATGACCGTGACCGACGAACGTCTGGAAAGCGTCAACTTCTCCACCTCATATGCAAAGGGTGTGCAGTCCGTCATCGTTCCCGAGGCTTCCGACATCGCCACGATTGACGACATCGCCGGCAAGAAAATCGGCGTGCAGACCTCTACCACCGGCGACATCTATGCCACCGGCGACTATGGCGAGGAAAACATCACCCGTTACGACAACGGTGCGGTGGCAGTACAGGCGCTGCTCTCCGGCAAGGTTGACTGCGTTATCATCGACAACGAGCCCGCCAAGAGCTATGTGGCAGCCAACGAAGGTCTGAAGATTCTCGACACCGCTTATGCCGAAGAGGATTACGCCATCTGCTTCAACAAGGCAGACACCGAGCTGCAGGAGAAGGTCAACGGCGCGCTCGAGGAGCTGATTGCCGACGGCACGCTCCAGGGCATTGTTGATAAATACATCAACGCTGACTAATTGTTCAAAAGGCACGGGCGGAGGCGTTCCGCCCTGCTTTTGCATTTAATGAGGACATGATTATGACATTCCAAACGCTCCATATCATTGACGATTTCAAACGAATTATGATAGAGGATAACCGTTATATGAATATCGTTGACGGTTTTTTCAACACGCTGAAAATCACCGGCGGCGCACTGCTGCTCGGCGTGCTCATCGGCATTATCGTGGCGGCTATTCGCACCTCGTTTGACAAAAACAGCGAGGCGATGAAGGCGCGCGGCGGACTCGGCTACTGGGTGCTCGGCGCGCTCAACGCGGTGAGCAAGGTCTACCTGACCGTCATCCGCGGCACACCCGTCGTCGTGCAGCTGATGTTCATCTATTTCGTCATTCTGGAAAACAGCAAAAACGGCGTTTTCGTCGGTATTATCGCGTTCGGCATCAACTCCGGCGCCTATGTGGCGGAGATTTTCCGCGCCGGCATTATGTCGATTGACCAGGGGCAGTTCGAAGCGGGACGGAGCCTCGGCTTCAATTACTTCCAGACGATGCGCTTTATCATCATTCCGCAGATGTTCAAGGCGGTGCTGCCGACGCTGCTCAACGAATTCATCGCGCTGCTCAAGGAAACCTCTGTTGCCGGTTACGTCGGCGTCAAGGATTTGACCAAGGGCGGCAACATCGTGGCGGGACGCACGTTCAACTACGTCATTCCGCTTGCCATCGTCGCGCTGGTTTACCTGGCGTTCGTCATGCTGCTGACCTCGCTGGTCAGCAAGGTGGAAAGGAGGCTGCGCAAGAGTGAACGGTAACAAAGCGATTATCAAGGTCGTTGATTTAGAGAAGCACTACGACAGCGGCGAGGTACACGCGCTCGCCGGCGTCACCACGGAGATTGACAAGGGCGAAGTAGTGGTCATCGTCGGTCCCTCCGGCTCCGGCAAATCCACCTTTCTGCGCTCGCTGAACCTGCTCGAAATTCCGAGCAGCGGTCACATCTATTTTGAGGGTACGGACATTACCGATAAAAAGGTCAATATTAACCGCCACCGGCAGAAAATGGGCATGGTGTTTCAGCATTTCAACCTGTTTCCGAATATGACGGTGCTCAAAAACCTGACGCTCGCGCCGATGCAGCTGCTCGGCAAATCCAAGGCGGAGGCGGAGAAAAAAGCCATGGAGCTGCTGCAAAAGGTCGGGCTGGACGACAGGGCGGACGCCTATCCGAGCCAGCTTTCCGGCGGTCAGAAGCAGCGTGTGGCGATTGTGCGCGCGCTGTGTATGGAGCCGGACGTGATGCTCTTTGACGAGCCGACCTCCGCGCTCGACCCCGAAATGGTCGGCGAGGTGCTTCAGGTCATGAAGGACTTGGCGAAGGACGGTATGACGATGGCGGTTGTCACGCACGAAATGGGCTTTGCCAAGGAGGTTGCCTCCCGCGTTATCTTTATGGCGGACGGCAAAATCTTAGAGGAAAACACGCCGCAGGAATTCTTCGATAACCCGCAGCACCCGCGGCTTAAGGACTTTCTGTCTAAAGTATTGATATAGATTCGAGTGGACAGTGGTTAGTGGTCAGTTATAGGTCGCTTCGCTCCGATAATAATCGGGCTGCGGCACGGGCGGAGGATATCCGCCCCTACGATTGTATGCTTCCATTAGCCTGATACATATTTCTAATTTATCAACACGGCAAAAAAGGTGGCTGAGTTAAAACTCAGTCACCTTTCACTATAAACGATAAACTAAAAACTAAAAACTACTAACTATTCTCGTGGCGCTCAACGAGTTCCGCGAGCATTTTTTCGTGCTCCTTCTTGGTGATTTCGTACTTGATGGTCGGAATGACCGCAATCGCCATACCGATGGCGGGCGGTACGGTCAGCAGGAACCACATTGCCGAGGAATACTGGGCAAAATCTCTGGCGAAGCTGGCGCCGCTCGCCACCGCCTTATTCATCGCGTCGATGTTCACATCCGTATAGCCTACGGCATTATACACATACGCCGAAATAATCGTGGCAATACCGGCGGAAAGCTTCGTAATAAAGCTCTGACCGGAGAAGAACACGCCGTCCGGACGGAAGCCGTTATGGTATTCCTCATAGTCGATACAGTCGGAAATCATCATCGACTGGCAGACCATCACCAGCCCGAAGCCGATACCGCCCGTTAAAATCAGGATGCCCTCCACGATAACCCACTTGATTTCCGCGAGGTCATACGGCGCAATCTTGTAAATGAGGAACATCAGCGCCGTCGGAATACCTGAAAGTGCGGTTAAATTATACAGCGTTTTCACGTCCACCTTTTTAATTAAGAACGGGAACAGGCCCATCGCGCCGAA
>CALGGQ010000007.1 GCA_937915775.1 uncultured Clostridia bacterium
TAAGTCATATCCTCTATAAAATTCAACTTTTTCAAAACATTTTTTGTAAAGTTTATAACTTTACACATAGTCAGTTATTAATTCTCTGTAAAGTATATTTGCTTGTCGTTTGTAACCGTCATCGTGCCCTCTGCCTGCGGGTTAGATTCATTTAACCGCTCCGTTGCAGTCAGGGCAGAATAAATCTTGTTATCCAGGTTTTCCAGCGTTCCGAGCTTATAGGTAATACGGTTATCATATACCATATAGTTATTATTGATATCCAGCGAGTACAGCGCCGTGATATTCTCTAACTTAAGTCTCTTAACAGCATCCGTCAGCTGCTTGAGATTTTCAAGCATTTTTTCATCCGTCAGCTCCAGCGTTTTACCAAGCGGAGCAGCAGCAATTTCCGCCTGCTGAATCAGAATGCCGTTTTCCGGCATACCGGCTGCTTTGGTATCAAGCACCTTAAAGCGGTCATCAAACAGCGTAAAGCTATCCTCCCCGTTGGCAATACCGTAAACCGTCGGCGTTTCCGTAATCGTAACGATGATGGTCGAAGGGAATTTTCGGCTGATAGCTGCATCGTAGATATAGGGCAGATTTTCCTCCAGCTTTTCTTCTGCGGCTTCCAAATCGGATACAAACAGATTGTCGTTTTTGGCAATTGGCAGCACTGCTGTTATTTCCTTTTTAGAATACGTTTCATTGCCCTTAATGGTAATCGTATTAATCTTAAACAATACGGTTAGGCTCAGTACAATCACAACGGCGATAATGCCAATCACTAAGGCGGCACATAAAATAATCCTGCGTAGCAGTTTATTATGCTTTCGCTTTTTATTTAATGCCTGCTGACGTTCCTCGCGTGTTCTGTAAACCGGCTCTGCCTTTTCCTTCGTGCGTTTTTTTGTTCGGTGCTGCGGCTGCTCAGGCAGCTGCTGGTCCGGACGGTAACGCTTCGGCGGCTCTAAGCCAAATGAACCAAGGGACGAATTCAGCGAATTGAATTCGTCCTGCCTGCGCGTATCAGATTGACGGCTCTGTCTGTTTGATAAGTCCTTCTTTTTCATCGTTTATCCTCACGATATCTGCTCCGATGGCAGATAATTGATTTTCGATTGACTCATATCCCCTGTCAAGATGCTGCAGTTGAGAAACGGTTGACGTACCCTCAGCGGCAAGCGCTGCAACTATTGCGGCGGCACCGCCTCTTAAATCAGTACAGACGGTATCCGCGCCATGCAGCTCTTTCACGCCCTTTATCACAGCTCTATTCCCTTCAGTCTGAATATTCGCACCGTATCGCTGCAACTGCTTGGTGTACAAAAATCGGTTTTCAAACACGGTTTCCGTGATATCGGAGGTGCCTCTTGCCTTCGTCAGCATCGCGCACGCTAACGCCTGACAGTCTGTCGGAAAATGGGGATACGGCTTTGTTACAATATTTTTGACGCCTTTCAGCCGTTTCGGCGGAACAATTTTCAGTTCTCTGCTGCTGCAATATAAACGGCAACCGGCATCCATAAAAAGCGGGTAAACCGGCTTGAGATGGGAAAGATTGATATGCCGCACGACAAGCTCGCTACCGGTAATCGCCGCAGACGCCATCATCGTGGCGGCTTCGATACGGTCGGGAATAACTGTATGTTCGCTTGAATGCAGCGCCCGGGCGCCTTTGATATGGATGACAGAGGTTCCTGCACCCTTTACGTCAGCACCGGCGCTGTTCAAAAAGTCGCACAAATCAACAATTTCCGGCTCCATAGCGGCACCGATAATTGTCGTTTCACCTTTCAGCAGGACGGCAGCCATCATCAGATTTTCCGTGGCTCCGACACTGGGATACGGCAGTGTTACCCTGCCGCCGTTTGCTTCGGAAGCATCACTGCAAATGCAGTCATCCTCCTGTGTAATACGAAAGCCCAGTTCACGCAAGCCTCTTAGGTGCATATCTATCGGGCGTTCGCCGATATCACAGCCGCCCGGCAACGAAAGACAAGCCTTTCCCGTTCTCGCGGAAAGAGCGCTCAGAAATAAAATGGAAGAGCGCATTTTGCACATATACGATGCCGCTACTGCATAAGCATTAACAGAAGCGGCATTAACAGTAACGGTGTTCTTTTCCCTTGTTACCTCAGCGCCTAAATCACGCAGAATGGACAGCGTATTTTCAACGTCCGATAGCTGCGGACAGTTATGTATGATACTCTCGCCGCTTATCAGCGCTGTTGCCGTGAGTATCGGCAAGGCGCTGTTTTTCGCACCGTGAATGCTGGCGATACCACCAAGACGCTTACCGCCGTTAATCTGTATATAATCCATGAAACCACCTTCTCGGTTTATCCTATGCAGAAGGTGGATTTTTGTTAGTTATTTCGTTTTCGCTAAAGTGATGATGACATCGGCGATTCGCTCACGGGAATCAAGCACCGCCATCGCTTTGGCGTTCTTTTCGATTTCAAAAATGGTTTCGGGCGAGCTAAGCAAGGCGTTTAGCTCGGTATTGAGTGCTTCGGAGGTTAAATCCTTTTCCTCAATAATTCTGGCGGCGTTTCTGTTGACCAGCGCCATCGCATTATGGAACTGATGGTTTTCCGCCACATAGGGGGACGGAATCAGAATGGAAGCTTTGCCAAGCGCTTCAATTTCCGATAAGGACGAAGCGCCGGCTCTGCCAATCACAACATCAGCTGCCGCCATACAGACGTCC
Source organism: uncultured Clostridia bacterium (assembly GCA_937915775.1). GTDB lineage: Bacteria > Bacillota > Clostridia > Oscillospirales > Acutalibacteraceae > Eubacterium_R. The sequence continues at coordinate 2,696 of CALGGQ010000007.1, forward strand.
ATATTATCGATATACTGCCGTACCTCAACGGTACCCTTGCGCAGTACAGTATCGGTTATACAGTCAAATCCCTCCGCTTTCAGCTGCTCGAGATACTTCGCGCCGTTCGTACCGGCGGAATGAATATGATACACTTCACCGCTTGCAGCGTTTTGCAGCAGGATATCATGCATCGCATCGTTAAGCGGTGCCGCGCCGAGAGAACCGCCGAAGGAAAGTACAAGCATTTTCCCTTCCGGGATACTCAGCTCTTTTCTGGCGTCTGATCTGTCTTTTCTGAGGATTTCACCGCGCACGGGTAAACCGGTTACAATCGGCTCATTCTTCGCTTCCAGGTGCTTTTTCGCATCCTCAACGGTAATCATTACCCTGTCAACCTTCTTGGCAAGCTGCTTATTGGTAATACCGGGAAAGGCGTTTTGCTCGTGAATACAGCACGGAATGTGCATCCTCGCCGCCTGTGACAGCACGGGGCCTGACACATAGCCGCCGAAGCCGATAACGACATCGGGATGAAATTCTTTTATCATCTGCTTGCTCTTTCTTTCAGAGGACAGCAATCTGAAAACCGTTTTGACATTATCAAGAATTGCCTTCGGTGACAGCGAACGCCTGAAACCGTTAATTTCAATCGTTTTAAAAGCAAAGCCGGCATTCGGAACAAGGCGCGACTCCATATGGTCGGCTGTACCGATGAACAGGATTTCACTGTCGGGATATGTTTCTCTGATGTAGGAAGCGGCTGCCAAAGCCGGATTGATATGACCGGCTGTACCGCCGGTAGCAAATAGTAATTTCATCACACTATACCTTTTTCTGATTACTCTTTCTTGAAATAGACAGTACCACGCCCATCTCAAACAGCAGCATCATAATGGACGTACCGCCGTAGGAGAAGAACGGAAGCGAAATACCGGTGTTGGGAATGGTATCGGTTACCACCAAAATATTAAATATGGTCTGAATGGCTACCTGCGAGACAATGCCGATGACAACAAGACCGGCAAAACGGTCTGTTGTTTTCATTGCAATCTGCACGCCGCGAATGAACAGCAGCGCAAACAGCAGGATAATCACTGCAGCGCCGATAAAACCGAGCTCCTCGCATACGATGGAGAAGATGTAGTCG
>CALGGQ010000008.1 GCA_937915775.1 uncultured Clostridia bacterium
CAGGCGTCGTAGGTTCCGTTGTCGCAGTTCAACATATCGTAACCCGCGTCCTGCAGGTATTTCGCGGCCTTTTCGCTTTCTTCCATGTCTCTTCCGACTTCTTCATATTCCTCACCCGGCAGCGCGCCCTGACGGAAGCCCTTGGTTTTGGAGAGAATGCTGTAGCGCAGGGAAACAGGGAAGTCCTTGCCGCATTCCTTTTTGATAGCCTTCACGATTTCCGCGGCAAAGCGATAACGGTTTTCCAGCGAGCCGCCGTATTTGTCAGTGCGCTTGTTGACGTATTTCAGCGCAAACTGGTCCAGCAGATAGCCCTCGTGCACTGCGTGGATTTCCACACCGTCAACGCCGGCTTCCTGCAGCTTTTTCGCCGATTTGGCAAAGGCGTCAATCATCTCCTGAATTTCCGCCACCGTCATTTCCCTTGAAGGCACCTTGTCCGACCAGCGGTTTGGGGAAGCGGAGGCGGACGCAGTAATTCTGTCAAGGTTCATAAACGGCTTGGAGAGTACTTTGAGCGCCGGATTGGTATACAGCATTTCCATCATCGGGCTGATGGTGAACGACCTGCCGAAGCCCGCCGTGAGCTGAATGAACAGCTTGGCGCCGGTTTTATGGAATTCCGGCATCCATTTGGCGAGGTCGCGGTACATCTTATCGTTTTTGTGCAGCCACTGTCCGAACATCGGGTTGTACACCGGCTGGCAGCCGGGAAGGAGCAGACCGACATTGTTCTTGGCTACTTCCAGAATGAAGCGGGCGCCTGCCTTGTCAAAATGGTTTTTCTCCATCCAGCCGAATAAATCCGTGCCGCCCATCGAGGTGAGCACAATTCTGTTTTTGATTTCACAGCTGCCGATTTTCCACGGCGTAAAAAGCGGTTCTAAATTCTGTTTCATTCGTTGCTCCAGCCCTCTCTGTTATCCTTGAATTGCATATTGCTTACCACATCACCCTGACCGTCGTAGTATGTAGCGGGCGACGGGAAGTAGACGGTGCCGACAGCCGTGTCTTTCACCGTCTGATGAACGCTCTTAAAGAGCGGAACATCGGTGTTTTGTGCAATAGCGGTTTTATCCGCGTGCTGCAAGCCGACTGCCTTTTCCCACAAATCGGTGCATTCATGCAGCCAGTAGCCGCCTCGTGTCAGCGAACCGGTCAGCGTAAAGCTGCCGCCCTCCGTCATCTGCAGGCGCAGCGCCTTCATAATACCGCTGAACAAAATCATACCGGGAATGTAATCAAGCGGCACACCGTTGAGGTTGACGGGGTGCTCCTTCGAGCCGTTTCTGACGGAAAGACCGGTGATATCCTCTGCGCACGGCGCCCAGCCGGGACGCTCCTTCCAGACGGTATCGGAGAAGCAGACCATGGACGCATAAACCACATTCGGATTCAGCGCATGTACGCCTTCGGCGCCAAGACCGAATTTGTCCAGCGCACCGTTTTGATAGGAGCAGACAACCACATCTGCCTCTTTGACTAACTCTTTGGCTCTCGCCAGCTGCTCGGGAATATTAAAGTCAAGCTGAATGCTGTTTTTACCTGCCCAGCCGTCCAGCTCCAGCATTGCCTGTTCCTGGTTCAGATAATTGCCGCGGCGCACCATCAGCACGTCCGCGCCGTTTTCCGCGAGCAGCCTGGTGCAGACGGGACCGGCGATAATATGCGTTAAATCCAGCACCTTAATGCCGGAGAGAGGTCCTTTCTTCCCATCGCATTTGCCGAAATTCTTTTTCGGTGCGTCAGCCGTTTTCGTAAAGCGGTACAGCGGCATTTCACAGACTGCTCTGCCGACGGGCATTTTTTCCCATTCCTCACGGGAGCGCAGCATACAGCCGCAGGCGCCGTCTGCAAACACCTGCTCCTCCAGCACCTCGGCATCCCATTTTGCTACGGCTGCCGCCGTCGTTTTTTTATCAAACGGCAGGGAAGCCAGAACGAATTTATCGGGGCTTTTGGTGATGCCCAGCGTCTGCATGATTTTCCGCTTTTGCGATTCATAATAGACGTGGGCGGAAAAGTATCTGCCGTCCTTCGTCTTGTACTTATAAAAGGAGCCGTTGAGCGCATTATCCACACGGGTAGCGGACTGGTAACGCGACTGCGCAAACGCCTTGCTGCCCTCATATGCCATCATATAGAGACGGATAACCTGTAAGCCTGCAAGTCCGACATCACAGACGATTTCACCGTCACTCTCCGTGCCGTTTCTCAAATCGCCCAGCTCCTTTGCCAGCGCCGCGTCAAGCGCTAAAATTGCCGCGGCAGGACCGGTCTGCAGCACGCGCTCGTCCTTAAATAATTTGCCGACGGCAGCCAGCCGCAGCTTGAGCAGTACCGCCTTGACGATACCGGGGAACGGATTTTTTTCGAAGCAGGCTTTTTTAATCAGCGACTGCTGGGAATCATCTACCCGGAAAACAATCTTGGACGCGGGATATAATCCCGTTTTTTCCATTAAATCATCGTAGCAAAGCTGTGCCTGCTTTGCCTTTTGCATAAGTACCGATGCCATATCGTTACCTCCGTATTGAACTTTAATTTTATTATAGCATTTTTCATGCTTTATGCAAGCGATATTATAATCTGCTATTGA
>CALGGQ010000009.1 GCA_937915775.1 uncultured Clostridia bacterium
GGCGCAGCTCATCGGGAGCAACAGTCCGGTGGACTGTTGCGTTGTTGAGAAGAGAGTCCCTGATGGCTCACCAACACAAAAAACGCACACCACACGATGTGCGTTTTCCTTTTTTTATTATTACATAAAAATGATGGATGCGGCAATCAGGTACTGACCGGCGTAATAGGTCAAATGATTAGTGAAATAATGAATCGGCCTGTCTTTTCCTCTGCCGAAGAAGGTGCCGGACAAAATGACGTCGGACAAAGCAAACAGGATTGCTCCGATAGCCAGCACGATATAGCGCTTTTTAAAACCTGTAATGATTGCAGCAGCAATGCCGAGTGCCATCGTCATGGCAAGGAAAATGGTATACAAAAATACAATCGTTCTGTAAGCCCCGAAATGTACCTTCGTAATCTTTGCCGATGCCAGATTACCAAGGCTGAACAAAATGCACGCAGCAAGGCAAATCAGAATAATCCACCACTTCTTGTACATTTCGCTCTGATAAATAATCGCTGCTGCATAGAAAACGTGACCGATTAAAAAGAAGATAAAACCGCCATAAAGGTATTTGCTCTCATCGCGTTTATAGATTCCCTTTAAATCCAGCATAATATCGCCGCAAAGACCGAGCGTACCGCCGAAGATAATCAGCGAGCCGTAGGTATATACCTCCGGATTACTGAGCAGCGCGAATACTGCTGTCAGCAAATAACAGCAGCTGGAAACCGTTTTCAGCATCAGGTTGCGGATGCTGAAGCCCTTTGCCCTGTTAATGCAGAAAATCAGCGAAAAGATAGCACCGAGAGCTAAAACAACAAAGTACGGAATGCCGGCATTGGTTAATTGCGACATAAACTCACTTCCTTAAATATTAATAAAAAATAACATAATGTACTCTTGTCTATTAATATTATACCACATTTATCTTCATTTGTAAATGCTTTTTAAAGATATTGCGAGAGTGCAGCAGACCATTCTGTCAAAAGTCTCTCAAAAGACCAGGCAGCATTAGCCGGACTGGTAGAGGGCAAGCAAACAGACGGCATACCGATTTTAGGCGCTATGTACCGGCAATACAGTTTGTCCGCTGTTTTTCCGTTTGTATAAACAGCTTCTATCTTACTGTTGGCAATAATTGCCGCTATATCATTCGGCACGACATTGGTGATGGAACTGTCGGATGAGCCGGCAATATCGCAGGATGCAATGACATCCCACAGGGCGATGTGATGCTGCAGCAGGATTGCTTTTTTATCATTCACAGTCTGCGGTACTTCCTCTTGGCAGATTGCCGCTAAAACACGCCAGAAACGGTTTTGCTTATGACCGTAGAAGAAACCCTCTTCCCTACTCTTTACCGACGGAAAGGAGCCTAAAATCATTATTTTGGCGTTTTCATCGCATACCGGCGGTATCGGATGCTGAATATGCTCGTAGTTCATGATTTACTCCTGTTATCTTACTGCTTTCATCATATCAATTCTTACGAAAAATATCAAGCATATGAATGGACATACCGACGCAGTCCTCCCGCTCACAGATACAATAAAGGAACTTCATATATTCTTCAAACTCTCTTTTATTCAGTCTGTTCAAACGGTTACTGTGGAGATAGGATAACATATCCACCCCGACAAAGTGCAGCCGAGTAACGTCATAACGCTGCATCATCACGTCAATTTCCGGTTTTCTGTACAGTGTAAATATCTCATTAGGGGTGGAAATGCCGTGATAATCCTCGCGGATTAGTCCTCTGTCAAGATAATCGAGGATACGCTTTTTATAAAACATTTTATACATCGTTGTTTCATTATTGCAATAGGCTGCATAGATAATGCCGCCTGTTTTTGCCACCCTGATAGCTTCGCTTAACGCTGCATACTTATCGTCATCGGTAAACAGATGGTACATCGGTCCGAGCAATAATACGATGTCATAAGTATCATCTTTTATGAAAGACAACTCAACTGCATTGCCCTCATAGATTGTGAGCTTATGCTGAGCTTTTATTTTTCGTTTCATCAGCTCAATGTTATGCGATACCAGCTCAACAGCCGTAACGTCGTAGCCTTTATCGGCAAGCGCAACAGAATATCTGCCTGTGCCGGCACCGATTTCCAGGATTTTCGCACCCTCAAATAAGTATTTTTCAATGTAATGCATTGTAACAAGATATTCAGGCAGATGACTCTTAGCAGTCAACCGTCCATCCTCATCATAATGATTATAGTATTCAATAATGCTGTTCATGGTATCACTCCATTCTGAAATAGGTTATATATAGTTTATGCTTAACGGTAAATTCTTCGGGATAACTATTGAGCATAGCAATGTGTTCCGCCTCCCAATTTTCAAACTGCTCCTTGCTCATTGAAGCAAGCGTTCCGCGGCAGGCAGTCATCCTTCCGTTCCAGCTTTCCCGTGTAAACGGAATATCACAGTGATAGACTTCCGTTATCCTGCCGCCAAATAAGTCATCATACATTGTTCTGGAAGCGGCTTCACCGGGCGTCCAGTCAGGATTCATTTGCTTGATGAGCAAATGGCTTTTCTTTGCAATTTCATCATCCAGCGTATAGGTCAGATAAATCTTAATAAAAATACCGTCCGGTTTTATCAAACGCTGTAATTCTGTTCTCATTTTCTCACGGTCAAAGTAACCGAAGCACTGTGCGGCAGTGATGGCGTCAAAGCTATGGTCAGGTAAGTTTGTTTCTTCTGCAGGAGCAACAAGATAATGAATATTCCAATGGTTTCTTTCGGCATTCTCCCTTGCATATGCAATCTGCTCTGCAGATATATCAACGCCTGTAATAGAAGCATTAGGGTTATAAAGATTCTGCGGCAAGACACCTGTTCCTGTTCCAAGGTCAAGCCACGCTGTGCCGTCAGCGGCAACGCCAAGCTCGCGCAGTCTGTCGTACAACTGCTTTGGATAGATATCCCTGTATTGTGCATATTTCTGTGAGGTCTGTCCCCAGTCAAACGGACGACCGCTGTCAATGTTTTTAATAATCATCTTTCTTCTCCTTTCAGATAAAATAAAAACTGCTGACAAACCTTGTGTTCATCAGCAGCCTGTAACAATATCATTACAAAACTATTTTAAATGAACACAACCCAAATAAGCCCATACCTGCTGGTAGGGCTGCGGCTGTGCATTCAGTTTTGCTAATCTGTATAACATAATAATTACCTCTTTGCGTTATGGTATCATACGTTAATGTAAAAGTCAAGATAAAGAAAAAACAGTCTCGGGTGAGACTGTTCTTCCTTAATGTCGGCATCGACCTATTTTCCCGGGAGGCTGCCCTCCAAGTATTTTCGGCACGCGTGAGCTTAACTACCGTGTTCGGGATGGGAACGGGTGGACCCTCAGCGTAATAAACACCGACTATGACAGCAACTGTTAATCGCTGTATTTGTGACCATTAGTGTTGAACCTAAAGGTCATGGTGACCCGTAGGAGAATCGAACTCCTGTTTTCGCCGTGAGAGGGCGATGTCTTAACCGCTTGACCAACGGGCCACTGATGGTACACCATCAGGGACTCGAACCCTGGACACCCTGATTAAGAGTCAGGTGCTCTAC
>CALGGQ010000010.1 GCA_937915775.1 uncultured Clostridia bacterium
GTTCGTGCGGTTCAGGATTATATGCTTCGCGAGGTGCAGAAGGTTTATCGTCTCCAAGGTGTTGATATCAATGATAAGCACATTGAGGTTATTGTACGTCAGATGCTTAAGAAGGTTAAGATAGAGCAGAGTGGAGATTCAGGTTATCTTCCGGGAACGCATGTTGATGTATTAGATTACGAAGAGATGAATAAGAACTTAGAGGCAGAGGGTAAGGAGCCTGCAGTAGGTACTCAGGTAATGCTTGGTATCACAAAGGCATCCCTTGCTACAAGTTCATTCCTTTCGGCCGCATCCTTCCAGGAGACTACTAAGGTTCTTACAGAAGCTGCAATTAAGGGTAAGATCGATCCTTTGACAGGTCTTAAAGAGAACGTTCTTATCGGTAAGTTGATTCCTGCAGGTACAGGTATGAAGCGTTATCGTACAGTTAAACTTGACAGTGAAGAAATGACTAATAACTTTGATGATGAGGATATTGTTCTTTCAGAATCATTAGATGAGGATGGTCAGGAAGTATCTGATGACGCAGAGATGGTAAATGATGAAACTGACGAAAACGTATCAGAGACTTTGGAAGATGAGACTGTGGAGACTGTTGAAGAGTAGATGCGTATATTATTCTAGTACGAGATATGTTTTGACAACCGTGTCGTAACATTGTATACCACGGTTAAGGTGTATGATAATAAAGTATATAAAAACAGCTGCAAGGTGCTTTGTCACCCTGCAGCTGTTTTGCGATTGAAATGTAAGATGATGTTGCCACATTTCACCCCTTGTTCTGGGCGTCAACGACACTTCCTCCGGCATAGATTTCACGAAGCTTAGGCTTCTCGATCTTACCTGTTGGATTACGTGGAATATCAGCAAATATAACTTTTTTGGGTCGTTTGTATCTCGGAAGTTCAAGGCAGAATTCATCAATTTCTTCCTGAGTGCACTCCATACCCTCTTTGACCTGAATTATAGCCGCGGCAATTTCGCCGAGTCTCGGTTCCGGCAGGCCGATAACTGCAACATCGTTGATTTTATCGTGCTTGCGAAGGAACGCTTCAATCTGAACGGGATATATATTTTCACCGCCGGAAATAATGACATCTTTTTTGCGGTCAACAAGTGTGATGAAACCGTCTTCGTCAACTTCCGCCATATCTCCGGTAAGAAGCCAGTCGCCTCTCTTGATTTCTTCGGTTGCGTCCTGATTCTTATAGTAGCAGAGCATAACTCCGGGACCCTTTACCGCAAGTTCGCCGACTTCACCTTGAGGAACTTCATTGAAATCGTCATCAACAACTTTTGCTTCCCAAAGATAACCGGCTTTACCGATTGCACCGACTTTGTCTATGTTCTCTACACCAAGGTGAACACAACCCGGCCCGAGAGACTCGGAAAGTCCGTAGTTCGTATCATACTGATGATGCGGGAAGTATTTTAGCCAGCGTTTTATAAGACTGGGCGGAACGGGCTGTGCGCCGATGTGCATAAGTCTCCACTGGTCGAAAAGATAGTGATTGAGATCTATTTTGCCCGCCTCTATGGCATCGAGAATATCTTGTGCCCAGGGAACGAGAAGCCATACTATGGTGCATTTTTCTTCAGTTACCGCTCTGAGAATCCACTCGGGTTTTACACCCCTGAGAAGAACGGCTTTGCTGCCCGAAAGGAGCGAACCGAACCAGTGCATCTTTGCGCCGGTATGATAAAGCGGAGGAATGCAGAGAAAAACATCGTCGTGAGTCTGACCGTGATGATTTTGTTCGGTGCGACAGGAACCGACAAGTGCCTTGTGATTGTGAAGTATCGCCTTCGGAAATCCCGTTGTGCCGGACGAAAAATAAATCGCGGCATAGTCCTCCTCATCAATCATAACGGGCGGAGCGATTGATGAACAGTAATTAATCCTGTCCATTACGTTTTCCGTATAATCGGGGCCGTTATCACCTACATAAAACATCATACGGACTTTAGGCATTTCTTTGTAGATTTCATTTATTCTCGAAATGAACTCTTCGCCGAATATAAGGATTTCAACATCGGCAAGATCAACACAATATTTGATTTCGTCGCTTGCATATCTGAAATTCAGCGGAACCGCAAGACAGCCGGCTTTGAGAGTGCCGAAATAAAGCGGAAGCCATTCAAGGCAGTTCATAAGAAGTATGCCGACTTTTGTGCCTTTTTTAACGCCCCTGCTGAGCAGAAGATTGGCAAAGCGGTTTGCTTTTGTGTCAAATTCAAACCATGTCATCTCTCTGCGGTAAGGCATATTGGGATTTGCCTGCTCAATGAGCGATGCCTCACGCCAGGTAGCTGCTCTGTCTCTCTCGTCGGACGGATTTATTTCGACAAGGGCTACTTCATTTTTGTAGAGTCTTGCGTTTCTCTCAAGAAACTCGGTTATTATCATGTTATTCCTCCTGTTGATAAAAAAACGCCTCAAAGCGAAACGCTTTGAGGACGAGATTTTCCCGTGGTACCACCTCAATTTACCGCAAAAGCGGCCTCACAGGCAGATGTGATAACTGCCTCACGCTGTAACGGGCTTGCCCGTCGCCGCCTACTGACCCTGCGGGTGTTCAGAGCGCTGCTCGGAAAGGAATTCGGCAAATCTCGTCACAGCGCCTCGCACCGTACGGCGCCTCTCTGAGTGATTTGAAATGCTTACTGGTTTTCGTCATCGCATTTTGAAGTGTATAATATTAAATGATATTTTATCATTATATATCCGATTTGTCAATAACGGTTTACTGTGTTTTTTACACTTTTTGTGTAGGTTTACAATAGATGTGTTACAAAGCGAATAAAAAAAGGGGACGACGACCTCGGCGTCCCGTTGAACAGGATATGCGGAGCATCATATAAATTAAGCCCTTTGGGCTTCCTCAATTGCTAACTGCTCATTGCTAACTGCTAACTTTTTATAATCGCCGCTTGCGGCAACCTTAACTGAAAACTGAAAACTGACCAACTGTCAACTGATTACAATTACTAATTACTAATTACTCATTAAACGGAACGCCGAACGGCATTCTCTGCAAATCAAGCTCTTACGCTTTCTTAAACAGTTTTTGCCTCCCATTGTCGGGAGGCAAAATTTTTATCTTTATTCTTCTTTTTCTTCCGCTTCTGCCGGCGCTTCGACTTCCGCTTCAACTGCGGCTGCCTGCTTTGCTTTATCCCGCTGCGCAAGCATTTCTTCTGAGTTTACCGGAATGTGATTTTTGATTTCCGTCGCTTCCATAAATTTGAGACCGCCCTCATATTCGGCAGGGAAGTAGCCTTCGTTTGCAAGCCGTTCTCTCTGCTTGAGCACTTCCATAACATAATTATGCTGTTCATTATTGTAATCCCAGAAAAGATAGGGGAAAATCATAAGAATATGACCGATTAGGTCTATGGCTATAGGCACGGCTATAATCGTAAAACGCGTGCTGTCAATAAAAAGAACATCCCAGTTGGTGTTGAAACCGTGTTTGAGAACTATCAGAGGAATAATCAGAC
>CALGGQ010000011.1 GCA_937915775.1 uncultured Clostridia bacterium
AGAGGATTTGAACCTCCGCGACCTTACGCCCCTAACGATTTAGCAAACCGTCCTCTTCAGCCTCTTGAGTACCACTCCGTACCGTTTGCGTCCAACTCGTGAACACTTTGCAAGTTTATCACAGCAATTTAATTTTGTCAAATATTTTTTTAACTTGCAAGCTTGCCGAGTTCAAAGGCACGTTGATTCAGTTCCAAGAATTTTGCCGGCACGCAAGCTTTCAATGAAGACTTCCACGATTCTTGCGGTATGTCAAAGTAATGTGAAAGTCTGCCCAAAAGTACAATGTTTACTGCCTTTTGTGATCCCGCCTTTTTAGCAAGTGACAAGCAATCCATTGCATCGACTTTGAAACCTTTCGACTTCATTTTCTCAACGAGATTTTCGGGATAAGTCGCCGCGCCGGTTATTACGGGCATAGGATCAATTTGTTGTGTTGACGTTACGACTTGACCGCCCGGTTTCAGATACTCAAGCCATCTTGCAGCCTCCAGAATCTCAAACGATACAATAAAATCCGCCTCGCCCTTATCAATCACGGGCGAATAGACCTTATCGCCAAAGCGCACATACGTTACCACCGAGCCGCCTCGCTGGCTCATACCGTGCACCTCGGATACCTTAACGTCATAGCCTGCGGTAAGGAACAGCTGACCGAGCAGCTTGCTGGCAAGCAGCGAGCCCTGACCGCCGACGCCGACAATCATAATATTCTTCGTCATCACTTGTTCCCTCCTTACTTGAGCGCATCAAAATGGCACAGCTGCTGGCACACGCCGCAGCCCGTACACAGCGTGGCGTCTATATGCGCCTTGCCGTCACGGAAGCTGATGGACGGACAGCCGAGCTTCATACACGCCTTACAGCCGCGGCACTTTTCGTTATCCACGCTAAGCGCCGGATTGGTCTTAACATATTTCAGCAGTACACACGGACGGCGGGAGATAATCACGGACGGCTCATTGGCTGCCAGCTCCTCCTTCACCGCGGCGTCCATTGCCTTTAAGTCATACGGATCCACCACGCGCACGCGGTTGAAGCCCATCGACTTGCACAGCGCCTCCAAATCAATCTTGCCCGCCGGATCGCCCTTAATGTTATAGCCTGTGGTCGGGTTCTGCTGATGACCGGTCATACCGGTAATCGAGTTATCCAGAATAATGACCGTGGAATTGGACTGATTATAGGCAATATTCGCAAGTCCTGTCATACCTGAGTGCATAAAGGTCGAATCGCCGATAACAGCGACGGTGCTGCCCTCTGCCTCGCTGCCGAGCGCCTTGTTGAAGCCGTGAATGGAGGACACGGAGCCGCCCATACACAGCGTCATATGCATTGCCGACAGCGGTGCAACAGCACCGAGCGTATAGCATCCGATATCACCCAGAACGGTGCATTTATTCTTATTCAGCGTATAGAACACGCCTCTGTGCGGGCAGCCGGAGCACATCGCCGGCGGACGCATCGGAAGCTGTTCGTCAAGCGTGCAGCTTGCCTTATCGGGCAACCCGAGCTTTTCGGCAATTAAATTCTGCGAGAATTCGCCGATCATCGGCAATAATTCCTTACCGATAACATCCAGTCCAAGCGCACGGCAGTGCTGCTCAATAATCGGGTCAAGCTCCTCAATGACGTATAGTTTGTCAACCTTTGCGGCAAAGTCTTTTATCAGCTTCACAGGAAGCGGATTGACCATACCGAGCTTCAGCACGCTCGCATTTTCGCCGAACACCTCTTTGGCATAAAGATAACTCGTTGACGAGGTGATAATGCCGATTTTCGTGTCACCCATCTCAACGCGGTTGATGTCTGCCGTCTCCGCCCATTCACGCAGCTTTTCGGTGCGCTCCTCGACGAAGGGATGGCGCTTCTTTGCGTTGCCGGGCATCATCACATATTTCGCAATATTTTTTACATAGGGCTTGGCAACCTCGACCCTCTCCCCTGTTTCCACTAAGCTCTGGCAATGGGAAACGCGGGTGCACATTTTCACAATTACGGGGGTGTCATATTCCTCTGACAGCTCATATGCGAGCTTGACAAAGGCAAGCGCTTCCGCCGAATCGGACGGCTCAAGCATCGGCACCTTAGCGGCAATCGCGTGGTGACGGCTGTCCTGCTCATTCTGGGAGGAATGCATCCCCGCGTCATCGGCGACAGCAATGACCATACCCGCGTTCACACCGGTATACGACGCGGTATACAGCGGGTCCGCCGCGACGTTCAACCCGACGTGCTTCATCCCGCAAAAGCTTCTTTTGCCTGCCATAGCAGCACCGAAGGCAACCTCCATCGCCACCTTTTCATTCGGCGCCCATTCGCAGTAAATCTCATCATATTTGGCAGCCTCCTCGGTAATCTCCGTGGACGGCGTACCGGGATAACTGGAGGCAACGGCGCAGCCTGCCTCATACAGTCCGCGGGCAAACGCTTTGTTGCCCAGCATCAGTTCCTTCATTCTTCCAACTCCTCTAATGTTTTGCAATCTATCTTATCACAAGCGCTGTCTGAAGTGAATAGCACAAATTCTGTTAAGATTCGTTTTCACGCGCGACAAGATTTTCAACGCAGTATCTCTTGCGCAGCACGGGCTTTTCAATTTTACCCGTCGGGTTACGCGGAATATCGGCAAAGATAATCTTCCGCGGGCGCTTATAGCGGGCAATCTGATAGCAGAATTCGTTGACCTCGTCCTCTGTCAGCGTGTAGCCCTCCTTGATTTCGATAATCGCCGCTGAGATCTCGCCGAGACGCTGGTCGGGCATACCGATAACGGCAACGTCCTTAATCGCGTCCATCTGGCGCAGGAAGTCCTCAATCTGCACGGGATAAATGTTTTCGCCGCCGGAGATGATAACGTCCTTCTTTCTGTCAACCAGGAAGATAAAGCCGTCCTCGTCCTCCTTCGCCATATCGCCCGTAAAGAGCCAGCCGTCCTTCAGGCATTCGGCAGTGGATTCCTCATTGCGGTAGTAGCAGGTCATCACACCGGGACCCTTGACGCAGAGCTCGCCGATACCGCCGCGCGGCACCTCGTTGCCCTCGGTGTCCACAATCTTTGTCTGCCAGCCGTAACCGGCAACGCCGATGGCGCCGACCTTGTGAATATTCTCTACGCCGAGATGCACACAGCCGGGGCCGATGGATTCGGAAAGTCCGTAGTTCGTGTCGTACTGATGCGACGGGAACACCTTTTTCCAGCGCTTGATTAAGCTGGGCGGCACGGGCTGCGCACCGATATGCATCAGACGCCAGCAGGATAAATCGTATTTGGCAAGGTCAATCTTGCCGCTGTCAATATCATCCAGAATATCCTGCGCCCACGGCACGAGCAGCCAGACAATCGTGCAGCGCTCATTGCTCACCGCTTCAATCACATACTGCGGTTTGGTGCCCTTGAGCAGCACCGCCTTGCTGCCGGAAATCAGCGAGCCGAACCAGTGCATCTTCGCGCCGGTATGATAGAGCGGCGGAATGCAGAGGAACACATCCTTGTGCGTCTGACCGTGGTGCGCCTGCTCGCATTTGGCGGAGTGCATCAGGCTTTCATGGTTGTGTAATATCGCCTTCGGGAAGCCGGTGGTACCCGAGGAAAAATAGATAGCGGCATTGTCGCTGTCCTTCAGCTCGATACCGGGATTCTGACTGGATTCGTTCGCCGTCAGCTCGGTGTAATTCTCCGCAAAGCTCGGGCAGGTGCCCTCACCGCAGTAAATCAGCGTGCATTTTCTTGCGAGCTTATCGGCAATCGGCTCAATTCTGCCGATGAAGGCGGAGCCGAAAATCATCACGTCCACCTCGGCAAGCGATGCGCAGTAATCAATCTCATCCGTATCATAGCGGAAATTGAACGGCACGGCAATCGCGCCTGTTTTCAGCACACCGAAATACACCGGCAGCCACTCAAGGCAGTTCATAAGAAGAATTGCCACCTTGTCATCCTTGCCGATGCCGCGGCTGATAAGCAAATTCGCAAAGCGGTTCGCCTTTTCGTTAAAGACGCTCCAGGTGATTTCACGGCGATACGGCGCCGACGGCTTGGATTCGATTAAATCAAATTCCTTCCAGGTGACGTAGCGTTTTTCCTGTATTTCGGGATTCAGCTCCACAAGGCTGACCTCATTGCCGTACAGGGCGGCGTTTCTTTCTAAAAAATCTGTAATAGGCATAAGCATTACCTTCCGTCATAATAATTTAGCGCTTAAAAGGTTTAAAGGGCTAAAGTGCACTGAGTATACTGTAACACAATTTATCGGATTAGTCAATAATAATTTAATAACTTATAATAAAGGTGAACAGAGGTGAACAGACTTATATGGTATATTTCTACTTTTTTATTTTAAGGATTTCTAAATAAAAGTGCGTTCACCTCTGTTCACCGCTTGTTATTGAATTCCGTATGAAAAAAGGCTGCTCCTTTCGGAACAGCCCTTAAGCCCTATAATCAGTCTGAAGTATAAGGAAGAATGGCAATCTGACGCGCTCTCTTGATAGCGGTGGTCAGCTCTCTCTGATGCTTCGCACAGGTGCCGGTCACGCGGCGGGGAAGAATCTTGGAGCGCTCGGAAACGAACTTTCTGAGCTTTGCTGCGTC
>CALGGQ010000012.1 GCA_937915775.1 uncultured Clostridia bacterium
AATATTAGGGCTATGCCCGAAAATGAAATACCCCCCGCTATGCGGGTGGATATTTATTCGTCGATAAATACTATTGAATTCTATTTATATTTATGATATAATACATATGTGAAATTCTGTGTAAAGGCGGTGATAGGATGAAAATGAAAAAGCCGGTTACGCTTCTTGCTGCGGCTTTGTTTCTGATTGCTGTTTTGTTTTCATTCATTCTTGCCTTTGCGGATGATATTTCGTGGCAGTACAACAGCACCTCTAAAACCCTTTACATTACCGGCAGCGGCAATATGGATGATTACGAGAATCCGGTGGACGGTCCGTGGGTGGAATACATTACGGAAGTGGAAACAGTTGTTATCGGGGAGGGTGTTACCAGCATCGGCAAAAATGCTTTTTGCGGTGCTAATCATTTGACCGAGGTGACGGTTGCCGATTCGGTTACAACTATCGGAGCAACAGCATTTGCCTCGTGCCCGATGTTGAACAGCCTGACGCTTGGCGATAATGTTATCAGTATTGCCGATGAGTCCTTTGCCTATAACGGCAGTACGTTAAAATCTCAATTTGTGATGAATGTACCGGCAGGCTCCTACGCGCTGTATTTTGCTTACAATCGCCAGATTAGCTTTGTCAGCGAGGATGTAAAAACCGGAACCTTGCATGTTTCATTGCAGAAGGGAATGACGGCGTATTTCCCGTATACCTGTTACTATACCGGTCAATATCAGTTTTATTCCGTCAGTAAACACGATTCTATCGGCTACATTTATGACAATAACCGCACACAGGTGGCGTATAATGATGACCATGCTTCTGCGTATGACAGCAATATGGGCTCTACCGATTTCGGCATCACCAAAACGCTGACAAAGGGTGAACGGTATTTCCTTGCTGTTAAGGTATTCAATCCGAGTCTGAAAGCGAACTTTGATGTGTATTTCAAGCCGGTTTCCTTTACGGTCAGCGGCAGTATCTATGCGATGAATTCGCCGAATGGCGATGCGTCGGATATCCTGCTGAATAACGCTGCGATTGACGGCGTTGCCACAGATAACGGCAGCTTCACGAAAACCGTGAACGGCGTTTCGGAAACGGTTTCCATTACTTGTGACGGCGTTACAAAAGAGCATACCTTTACCGTAGAGGATGGGGATGAGATTGTCATCACGATGATGATGTGCGATGTCAACGGTGACGGTATTGTCAATGCAAAGGACTTTGCACTGATGCAGCAGAGTAATTCCCGCTATCTCTCACTGTTTGAAAACTTTATGAATTACCGTTATTAATCAAAAAAATAAGGCAGACGCAAGTCTGCCTTTATTTTTTACGCTTAATGCCAGCCGCCGCCGCGCATCATTCCGCCGCCCATGCCGTTTCCTGAACCGTAGATATAATCGTCCAACGTTACTGTCTGATAGGTGTCGCCAATGGATATGGTGTAGGTTTCACCTTTTTTCAGGTCGGGCGAGCTGACCGTAATGCTGCTGAAGCTCTTGTTAATCGTGTAAGAAAGCACTTCGTTTCCATTGCTGTCGGTTACCTTGATTTCGCCGCTGTAAGAGCCGCTGAAGCTAATCATAATGGAGCCTTGCTCCGCTTCGCTGACATTCATTGCCATGCCGTTGGAACCGACTGCCAGCAGTGTACCGCCTGTAATCTTAAAGCTTCCGTTATAATCCAACGCGCCGTTTCCGCTGCTCATCGGACCCGCTACATAAACCTCGCCGCCGGTCATAATGATGTTTCCGTTAGAGTCAACACCGTCGCCCTCGCAGTCGAGATAAATGGTGCCGCCGCTGATGGTAATGAGTGCGTCCCCATCAGTTTCAAATTCATTCATTCTGCGACCGTCTTGGCTGTCGTTGCTGTCCTTTGAGAAGGAAGCGTTCAGACCGTCATCGCTGGATACGGCTGTGATATTGCCGCCGCTGATCGTAATCGTTGTGCCTTCAATCGCTTCATAGCTCTTCGTGATGTTAATCGTTCCGCCGAGGATATAGTTATTCAAGTCTGCATGAATACCGTCGTCACCGCTTGCAAGCTCGAGCACGCCGTCCTGAATATATACGTCGCCGTCGCTGTGAATGCTGTCGTTATCCGAAGTAACGGTGATGTTACCGCCGCCGATGCGAACGCTGTCGTTTGCTTCAATGCCTTTGT
>CALGGQ010000013.1 GCA_937915775.1 uncultured Clostridia bacterium
CCATATCCACCCAAAAAAGCCTATCCTTTCGGATAGACTTTTTCGACAGACTGAACCACCCGGTTAACGGGTGGTTATGATTTTCTCATCTTATGCAGTGAACTTGATTTTCTTTGTGTCCTTGCCTGAATTTTCAATGAGGTTTTTCATCTTGTCTGCGGCGTTCTTCTGCATATCGTCCGTTACGTGCATATAGGTGTTCATCGTGAAGCCTGCATCGGTGTGTCCGAGCATGTGTGATACGGTTTTAACGTCAACGCCCGCCTCAAGCGTGAGCGTTGCGAAGCTATGCCGTAAATCGTGGAAGCGGATTTTCGGTAATCCTGCCCGTTCCTGAATTCTGTGCAGTTTTCTCGTTACTGCCGAGGTATCCCGTACATCTCCCGTTTCTGGGGAGGGGA
Source organism: uncultured Clostridia bacterium (assembly GCA_937915775.1). Taxonomy (GTDB): domain Bacteria; phylum Bacillota; class Clostridia; order Oscillospirales; family Acutalibacteraceae; genus Eubacterium_R. The sequence continues at coordinate 402 of CALGGQ010000013.1, forward strand.
AGATATATTTTGACGGTATCTGCCTTTCCTTCATAGCAAGCAGCAAGTCAACGAGGTCGTCGTTTATGCGTATTGTTCTCGTTGAACTTTTCGTTTTCGGCGTTGTAATAATCAGCTCCCCCTTGATTTTTCTTACGCTCTTGTTGACGCTTACCGTCTTGTTCTCCACGTCAAGGTCAGTCCATTCAAGCGCGCATATTTCACCGAGCCTCATTCCCGTTGTCAGTTCAAGGTAATAGAATTCATAACAACCACAATTCTTCGTTTCTTCAAGGAATTTGCCGATTTCTTCCTTTTTCAGCGTTTTCATTTCGGGCTTTTCGGTAATGGGTATCTTAACCTTTGAACAGGGATTTTTAACTATCAGCCCTTCGTCAACCGCTTTTTCAAGGCATACGCATCAGCAGCTATCGCACCGATATCAAGAACTGCAACAGCATTGTCTGCAGCACGCTGTGATTCGCTCTCGTCTTTTTCTTTCTTGGTGTCCTGTGTTATGCCGTCCTTCTGTCCGTGAGCACATTTCTTGCGGAGCAGTTTTTCTCTTTCCTTTTCATCAAGCTGCGAGTGTAAATCGTCAAGCCGTTTGCTACAGGCAGTGTTGATAAAGAAACCAACCATATATGCAATGTCATTTATGATTGACTTGTTAGTGTTATCAGTAGCTGTCTGATTCTCACCCTGACTCATATCCATTTGCATAACGTAATTGATGATTTTGTTTTTCAGTACCTTGAATTCATTGTTTTCTTCAAGCGGTATGTCAGGGTCCTCACTGCTGTTGTAATATACAGATAACTTCTCTCTGTTCAGCCTGTTCCATTCGGAATACAACTTACTGATTTCAGGTATTTCTGCAAGCAATTTCAGTATATCGTCAACGCTTTTCTTTACGTCCTTCGGCAGATATCCGTATTGCTTTTTGCCTTTGCATGTTTGTAACTGTTCTGCTAATATTAAGAATTGCTGAAGCAGATTGTAGTCAATACTAACTCTGCCGATATCGTAAAGCATTTCATCAAACTTATCTTTAAGCTCTTCACGAATATCTGTTTATAGTTCTGTGTAAAGAATTTGAAGCAATATATAAAAAACAATGCCCTCGATTACGAGAGCATAAATCATTCTTATATGTTTTATCAAAACTCCTGAATCGCAAGGTGGCAGTAGTGACCGAGGCGGTCGAGGCGGCGTGCGAGGTCCTCTGTTGAAAGCCCTTCGTTGTCGTCAATCCAATTAAGAATTAACTGCATTGCACCGGGAAAAACGAAATCAAACACATAACTTAAATCGGCTTTGTGGTAGTTCGGGAATTCCTTCTGCCAATCGTCAACAACGCCGTCTTTCATCATCAGGCGTAAGCTTTCCTTCATCTGTGGATCGCCGTTTCTGCCCATTAATATTTTGCATATATCACCGTTTTGCAGAATACAGGCAAACATACTCTCCAGATGACTCATCTCATATCCCGATTGCATATAGGGAGAAAAGAAAGAAAGGTTTTCTTCAATGAATTCATTTTCAATTTCCTTAAGTAATTCATGCGGCGTATTATAATGCAAATAGAAGGTGCCGCGGTTAATATCCGCTTCCTCGCAAAGCTCCTTAATCGTAATTTTATCAATTGGCTTTTCCTGAAGAATTTTCAGGATAGCCTTTTTTAATACCATTTTTGTATATTTTATTCTGTTATCTGTCTTCGCCATTTTGCACTCCTAATCAACATATTTTTAAATTGTGTTCAATAACATACAAACAAAAATTATCTGCTTATTGATTTACATCTCTATTACCTATTATAATGAAATTGACAAGAAAATCAACAGCGTGTATAAAAAATATTTCTATGTTGAAAAAGGAGAATTTTTATGGCTGTATTAGAAAAATCAAAGCTGTTTGCTTCGAGGAAGTTTAATTCCTATCTCACTTCTGCCAATACGAACGGTCAGGAAAAGTGGCTGGGCTATTTCTTCTGTCCGATGGGTGCGGCAATCCTGAATGTCACGATCATAAGCTACCTGAACGTATTTTATACGGATGTGCTGGATTTAACCAATTCCTTTAAATGGGCGGCGGCGTTCTTAACGCTGTTTCCTATTCTGTCTAAGGTGGTGGATGCCATTACCAACATTATCATGGGGCAGATTATTGAAAAAACACGCACCAAGCAGGGCAAGGCAAGGCCGTGGATTTTTATTTCCGCACCGCTGATGACGGCTTCCTGTATTCTGCTGTTCTTAATTCCGCAGAAGCATAGCATCATTCAGCTGATTCTTGTAGTGCTTACATATAATCTTTTCTTCTCGTTTGCCTATACCATCTATAATATGAGCCATACGCTGATGGTGCCGCTTTCCACTAACAATGTGAAACAGCGTGACGGGTTGTCGCTCTTTACCAATATGGGCGTCAATATGCTTCCCGGTGTTGTGGTATCGCTGGTATTTCCTGCTGTGCTGATGCCTATTCTTGGTTACAGTTATCAGAAATGGCTGACGGCTATGACCATTATTGCCGCTATTGCGCTGCCGTTTACCATGCTGGAATATTTTTTCACCAAAGAGCGTGTAACAGAAGCAGCAATGGAAGCGGGAGAAACCGAAACCATTTCCTTTAAGGAGCAGTTGAAAGCCTGCTTCGGCTCTAAGTATTGGGTAATGATGATTCTCTTTATGCTGATGTTTCAGATTATGAGCAACATTATGACCGTATCTCTTCCGTATTTTTGCAACTGGGTGCTCGGCACCTATAATGACGGCACCACCCAAACCATTCTTTCAGCAGTAGGCAAAGCGCCGCTTGGCTTCGGCGTGTTCCTTCTCTGGCCGCTGATTAAAAAATTCGGCAAGCGCAAGGTAATGATTATCGGCTTTACTATTGCCGCTCTTGCAGAAATACTTTGCTGGATTGGCAGAGTCAATATGCCCGTTATGCTGGTTGGCTCGGCGGTTTATGCGATTGGCTTCCTGCCATCGTATGTTTACAGCGCCTTGATGGCGGATACGCTTGACTATGTGGAATACAAGAGCCATATCCGTGCGGACGGTTTAACTGCGTCTATCTTTACCATTATTGCAACGATTTCGGTTGGTATCAGCCAGAGCATTTTCAATTTGGGACTTTCAACAACAAACTATCAGCCGCCGCAGCTGATTTCCGAGGGAGTTTATAATACACAATCTGCTGCAACGCAGAACTTTATCAGCTTTGCCTATATCGGTATCCCCGGGATTGCACTGGCGATTATGGCGTTAATTATGGTATTCTTACGTGTTGAAGATATGCTTCCGGAAATTAACGCAGAGCTGACGGCACGCCGCAAGGCAGAAGCAGAGGCAAGAGGCGAGGTTTATCTCTCCATCGAGGAAAAGGCAGCTCTTGAGCAGGAGGAAAATGACCGCATTGCAGAAGAAAACAGAATTGCTGAGCTGAAAGCAAAATGCAAAAAGAAGGGGCTTGATTTTGATACGGAGGAAGCGAAGTATCAGGAAAAATTAGCCGATAAAAAAGCAAAGGAAGAAGCGAAGGCTGCCAAGAAAAACAAGAAGTAATTAACAAAGAACGAGAGCGGCGACCGCAGTCGCTGCTCTCTGCTCATATATAAAGGTGATATTATGAAAAAGATTTCTTTTAATGATAATTGGACTTGTAACG
>CALGGQ010000014.1 GCA_937915775.1 uncultured Clostridia bacterium
TACAGGGGAGCGAGCGCCGCGTGCTCACGTGACGAGCCCTGACCGTAGTTAGAGCCGCCGACGATCACGGACGAGCCGAGCATCTTTGCGCGCTTCGGGAACTCGGTGTCGCAAACGGTGAAGCAGTATTCGGAGATCGCGGGAATATTGGAACGCAGGGGCAGGATCTTTGCGCCTGCGGGCATGATGTGGTCGGTCGTGATGTTGTCGCCGACCTTGAGGGAAACCGGTGCGTCGATGGTCTCGAGCAGCGGATGGGTTTCCGGATACGGCTTGATGTTCGGTCCGAGCTTGATCTCGACGGAATCCATATCCTTCTCGTCAGCCGGCAGTGTGACCATGTTATCATTGACCGTGAAGACATCCGGCAGCTTGAATTCGGGCATTTCGCCGAGGGTGCGCGGATCGGTCAGGTAGCCGGTCAGTGCGGAAGCCGCAGCGGTCTCCGGCGAGACGAGGTAGATCTGACCGTCCTTTGTGCCGGAGCGGCCTTCAAAGTTGCGGTTGAAGGTTCGCAGCGAGATACCTGCGGAATTCGGGGACTGTCCCATGCCGATGCACGGACCGCAAGCGCTTTCCAGAATTCTCGCGCCGGCGTTAATCATATCGGACAGCGCGCCGTTCAGCGCCAACATATTGAGTACCTGCTTGGAGCCGGGTGCAATACACAGCGAAACGCTCGGACAAACGGTTTTGCCCTTTAAAATCGCCGCCACCTTCATCATATCGGTGTAGGAAGAATTGGTGCAGGAGCCGATGGCAACCTGGTCTACCTTGATTTTGCCGATTTTCTCAGTCGTTTTTACATTATCGGGCATATGCGGGCACGCTGCCATCGGGGTGAGCGCGCACAGGTCAATATTAATGATTTCATCATAGTGCGCGTCCGCGTCGGGCAGGATTTCCGTCCAGTCCTCCTCACGTCCCTGCGCCTTCAAAAAGGCAAGCGTAATTTCATCGGACGGGAAGATGGAAGTGGTCGCGCCGAGCTCGGCACCCATATTAGTAATTGTTGCACGTTCCGGAACGGACAGCGTTTTGACGCCTTCTCCGCCGTATTCAATGATTTTGCCGACACCGCCTTTTACGCTCATACGGCGCAGCACCTCCAGGATAACGTCCTTAGCGGAAACCCACGGCTTTAAATAGCCCGTCAGGTTAATGCGCGTCATTTTGGGCATCGGGATGTAATAGGTGCCTCCGCCCATTGCCACGGCAACGTCCAGTCCGCCGGCGCCCATTGCCAGCATACCGATACCGCCGCCGGTCGGCGTGTGACTGTCAGAGCCAATGAGGGTTTTGCCCGGAATACCGAAGCGCTCTAAATGCACCTGATGGCAGATACCGTTGCCCGGACGGGAAAACCAGATGCCGTGCTTTTTCGTGACTGTCTGAATGAAACGGTGGTCGTCCGCATTTTCAAAGCCTGTCTGCAGGGTGTTGTGGTCAATATATGCCACGCTGCGCTCCGTCTTGACTCTGTCAACGCCCATGGCTTCAAATTCCAGGTATGCCATCGTGCCGGTGGCGTCCTGCGTCAGCGTCTGGTCAATGCGCAGCCCGATTTCTGTGCCCTGCTTCATTTCACCTTCAACGAGATGTGCTTTAATCAATTTTTCTGCAAGAGTATAACCCATATTCATTCCTCCTTTGTGAATAATATGAATGAAATAACAATATAATTGTATCTTATTTTTTAGATAATGT
>CALGGQ010000015.1 GCA_937915775.1 uncultured Clostridia bacterium
TACGCTATTATAAAACAAATAATGAAAAAATTATTTTTACAGGCTTTGTGCAGGGGCAGATGCTGGAGGAACTGTATTCCAACGCCTATCTGTATATCCTGCCGAGCGATTTGGAGGGAATGCCCATCAGCCTGCTGGAGGCGATGAGCTACGGCAACGCCTGCCTCACCTCGGATATTCCCGAGTGCACGGAGGTCTGCGGCGAGCACGCGGCTTCCTTTCAGAAAGGCGACAGCAAGGCACTCGCGGCGCAGCTGCAGCAGCTTCTGGACAATCCCGCAGTCATTAACGAATATAAGCGTACGGCGCAGGACTACATCTGCAGTAAATACAACTGGGATACGGTCACGGCGCAGACGCTGGCACTCTATCAAAAACAGTAAGGCGGTTCACCATGAAAATTCTGATGGTCAACAAGTTTCTCTACCCCAACGGCGGCAGCGAAACGTATATTTTTAAGCTCGGCGATTACCTGCGCTCCATCGGCCACGAGGTGGAATACTTCGGTATGGAGCATGAGGGGCGCTGCGTGGGCAACCGGGCAGAACAGTATACAACCGATATGGATTTTCATACAAACAGCCGTCTCAAAAAGCTCAGCTATCCGCTGAAAACCATTTATTCCACAGAAGCAAAACAGAAAATCGGCGTCGTGCTGCGCGACTTTCAGCCCGATATCGTACACCTAAACAACTTTAACTACCAGCTGACGCCGAGCATTCTCTATGCTGTCAGAGCCTATGAGAAGGAGAGCGGCAGGCGGGTGAAGCTTCTCTACACCGCGCACGATTACCAGCTGATTTGCCCGAACCATATGATGCGGGACAATCAGGGCGACCCGTGCGGAAAATGCCGCGATGGCGCCTTTCTCAACTGCCTCAAGGGCAGCTGCATTCATCAGTCGAAAGCCAAAAGCGCCGTCGGCTTTGCGGAGGCAACGCTATATAAAATGCTGAAGGCATACCGGATGCTCGACTGCGTGATTTGCCCGAGCGCCTTTATGAAAGAGCAGCTGGACCATCATCCGCAGCTGCGCGGCAAAACCGCGGTGCTGCACAATTTTATCGACCGTCCTGCCACCGTACCGACAGAAAAAAAGGATTATGTGTTATACTTCGGCAGGTTTGACAGAGAAAAGGGCATCGACACACTGATACAGGCAAAGGAGCTGAACTTTGTCTTTGCCGGCAAGGGCGAGCTGGAGGACGAAATTAACCGCCAGACGCACATCAAAAACGTCGGCTTTCAGACCGGTGACGCGCTGGCGCAGCTCATTCGTGAGGCTGCCTGCTCCGTCTATCCGAGCACCTGGTACGAAAACTGCCCGTTCTCCGTGATGGAGAGCATTATGGCAGGCACGCCCGTGGTCGGTGCCGACATCGGCGGCATTCCCGAACTGATTGACGACGGCGAAACAGGCTTTCTGTTTGAAAGCGGCAATACCGAAGCGCTGACCGCTGCCGTCAAACGAATTACCGAAAACCCGCAGACAGCGCAGCAGATGCAGCAGCACTGTCTTACCAAGCACTTTGACTCCCTCGCAGAATACACCGAAAAATATCTGAAGCTGATTGAGGATTGCTGATGGCGGAAACAACAAAAAAATATTATATCGAACTGAATATTTTCCGAGCTCTCGTCATCATCTGGGTTGTCATCGGGCACTCTTTTGATCAGGGGCTTGATTTTCTCGGCTACCTGCATTATTATGCCTACACCTTCCATATGCCTGCGTTTTTTATGTTAAGCGGACTGCTTTTTTCCAAAAAGGTCGGCGCGATTAACAGCTTTCAGCAGGGTTGCACAGCCGTATTAGACCGCGCGAAGCGACTCTTGATTCCCTATTTTTTCATTTTCTTATTTGCTCAAGTATTTTTTGCAGGATTATGCCAACCACGATCTGCCGGAGCACCCGATTTGGTCTACGCTGACCGGCGCTGACAACCCGAACGGCGGAATCTGGTTTTTACATGCGCTGTTTGTGTTCTCCTTTTTGGCAATCCTGCTTTGCAAAGTGCCGCCCCTTCTTACGTTTCTATTTATGCTGGGGCTGAAAGTGGCTTCCCTCTTTGTGAACCTGCCCACTTTCGGTTTGCATCCTCTGCATCGCGTTTATGCCTATGGCGTTTATTTCTTCTTCGGTATTTTCTTCTTCCGCTATTACGGCGCACTAAGCGAGAGAATCTGCCGTCTGTTTCAGAAAAAGCGCCTGCTGACCTTTGCCGGAACAGTCATACTTCTGGCGGTAAGCTTTGGCGTTGTCCGGTGGAACCAGCTGAATCCGCTGTCCTTTGCCGGCACCGACTTTCTCCTGACGCTTGCCAATATCGCCATCTGGTATCTGGTCGCAGTATGGTGCCAATCCTATACGGTCAGTCAACGTTTATTAACCCCTGTCGGCAACTACGGCATGGATATCTATATGCTCGGCTACTATGTACAGATTACGCTGCGCGTCGTGCTGATGTCGCTGCTCGGGCTGCCGTATCTCGTCTATTCGCTCGCGATGTGTATTTGCGGCTTGCTGCTGCCGATACCGATTTCCAAATACTTTGTCAGAAAATTCAGACTCACCAGAGCACTGCTGCTGGGAGATTTTAAAAAGGAAGTAAACACCAATGGCAAAAAAGCTTAACGGAACCGTTATTGTTACCTACCGCTGCAACGCGCGCTGCACGATGTGCAACCGTTATAAATGCCCCTCCACACCCGAGGAGGAAATCTCCATTGAAACAATTCAAAAGCTGCCGGAGATGTATTTCACCAACATCACGGGCGGCGAGCCGTTTATTCGCACGGATTTAAAGGAAGTGGTGCGCGAGCTCGACAAAAAGAGCGACCGCATCGTCATCTCCACCAACGGCTTTTTTACGGACAGAATTATCGATTTATGCAAGGAATTCCCGAATGTCGGCATCCGTATTTCCATCGAGGGCCTGGAGGAGACCAATAACGCCATCCGCGGTCTGGACGACGGCTTCAACCGCGGCTACACCACGCTGCAAAAGCTCGTGGAAATGGGGCACGGCGACGTTGGCTTCGGTATGACGGTACAGGATTGCAACGCCAAGGATTTAGTACCGCTGTATCAAATCAGCGATAAGATGAATATGGAATTCGCCACCGCTTCGCTGCACAATTCCTTCTATTTTGTGGAAGCGAAAAACATCATTCACGACCGTGAGATGGTAGCGCAGAACTTTGAGGACTTAATTAACGAGCTGCTCAAATCCAACTCCCCGAAAAAATGGTTCCGTGCGTATTTCAACCACGGACTGATTAACTATATTTACGGTCAGAAACGCCTGCTGCCCTGCGATATGGCGTTTGACACCTTCTTCATCGACCCGTACGGCGACGTGATGCCCTGCAACGGCACGAAGGAGAAGGAGGTTATGGGCAACCTCAATACGCAGAGCTGGGAGGAGCTGTGGAACTCACCCGAAGCCGAGGCGGTGCGCAACAAGGTGCGCCACTGCGACAGGCAGTGCTGGATGATAGGCTCCGTCTCGCCTGCGATGAAAAAGTATATCACCGTACCCGCGATGTGGGTCGTAAAACATAAATTCCTGCGTTACTTCAAGGATAAGAAGTATTCAATGTTTGAAAACCCGATTGTCAAAGACTATCACGACGGCAAGGTGACCAAGGAGCAGCTGGACAAGCTCTCCACCTGCGACTTGAGCGCCGTGATTAACGACGGACTGAGCGATACCTCCAAGGCTGCTCTGGAGGGTACGACAGGCGAAGCCATCGTTGACGCCGACATCGCGCAGCAGCTGCAGTAACGCTATGAAAATATTAATTGTCAATCCGATTATCTACACATCGGAAACCGCGAACATCAAAAAGGTGTCCTCCATCAAGGACACGATGAGCTATGATTTATGCCTTGCTTTTCAGCAGGCGGGGCACGAGGTAACGCTTGCCGCCGGCAAGCCGTTTCAGCCGACGCAGCAGGAGGAATATCCCTTTACCGTGCTGTGGCTGAACTGCGCGCTGCCGCAAATCTGCAGGCCGAACGTGCTGCCCTACTGCCCCGAGCTGAAACAAGTCATCAAAAAAACGCGCTATGATTTGATTATTTCCAGCGAGGTCTTTTCGCTCAATTCGCTGCTGCTAACGCGGCGGTGCAGGGGCAACCTGCTCATCTGGCATGAGCTGGCAAAGCATAACAACCTGATGCACAAAATTCCTTCCAAACTCTGGTACGGCATTGTAGCACGGCTGTTTTTCGGCAAGGTGCCCGTCGTCGCCAGAAGTGAGGAAGCAAAGGCGTTTATTGCGCAGTACTGCCAAAACGTCAGAGAGGTCATCATTGACCACGGCGTCAACCTCGATAAATTTGAAGCGTGCACCGAAAAGGAGCCGTATTTTATCGTGGCGTCGCAGCTGATAGCGCGCAAGCAGATTGAAAAAATCATCGATAAATTCGCTGCTTTTGCGGCGGCGCATCCCGATTACCGGCTGCTGCTTCTCGGCGAGGGGGATCAGGAAGCGGCGCTGAAAGCGCAGGCAAAAGCGCTCGGGCTGCAGGACAAGGTGCAGTTCTTCGGCAAGGTATCGCACGATACGCTGAAGGAATACTTAAAGCGCGCTGCGGCGCTGCTGGTATATACCCGCAAGGACAACAACATGGTATCCATCGTGGAAGCCATTGCATGCGCGACGCCGATTGTCACCACCTCCGTGCCGTACAACGCCTCCTATATCAGAGCCAACCGTCTCGGCATTGTGAACGATAGCTGGGATGAAAACGATTTAGCGGAGATTATCGGCAACCGCGCCTATATGGAAAACTGCCTTGCCTACCGCAAGGAAATTGCCACGGCAAAAAAGGTAGAATTATTTTTAAGTGAGGTTCAGCAATGAACATACTGTTATCCTCCTACAGCGTCAATCCGTATCACGGCAGTGAGGACGGCATAGGCTGGAACTGGACGCTGCAGGCAGCAAAGCATTTTAACGGTGAAAACGATACCGTTTACCTCGTTACCAAAAAGGTCAACGAAAAGGATACGCGGCGCGGCATTGAGGAGCTCGGGCTCAAAAATGTCAAGCTCATCATCTCCGACACGCCGGACTGGCTAAACTGGTACCGCGAGCACAATTCGGCCTTTCACCATCTGTACTACATGCTCTGGCAGGCATACGCCTATCGCTGGGCAAAGAAATCGGGGATTGATTTTGATATTATTCACCACGCAACAATGGTCGATTTCCGAATCCCCGGCAAGATGTGGAAGTTCAAAAACGCCACCACCATTTTCGGTCCCGTCGGCGGCGGACAGTCCACGCCGAAAGCATTAAAGAGCTATGAAAAATCGCGGCTGATTGAAAAATTCCGCGAGCTGATTAACAAAATCTGCGCCGTTCTTCCCTCCTACAAGCGTGCCGTCAACCGTTTTGACCGCGTATTTGCCATCAACAAGGAGACGCAGGCATATCTGGAAAAAGCAATGGAGCGTCAGTGCGACCGCCTGACAGAGCTGGCGCTGGCGGATGAATTCCGCTCGCTCGGCATTCTGGAAAAGCAGCCGCGCGAAACCGTAAAGCTGCTCTACCTCGGCAGGCTGATTGAAAAGAAGGGCTTGATGCTTCTGCTGGACGTCATTAAGGTTCTGCCGAAAAACCTCAGCTACACACTGGATATCTACGGCGACGGTCCGCTGAAAAGCAAGGCACAAGCCTTTATTGAGGAAAACGGGCTGGCAGACAGAGTCACGCTCTGCGGTGCGGTAGAGCATACAGAGGTATCCTCCGTATACCGCAGCGCCGACATCTTCATTATGCCCTCCCTGCGGGAGACCAGCGGCAACGTGCTGGTGGAGGCGATGGCGCACAAGCTGCCCGTCGTCGCACTGGATATGAGCGTTTGCAGCGACTTCAAGGAATACAACTGCGGGCAGTTCATCAACGTTGCGCAGAGCAAGGAAGCGATTATCCGCGAATTTGCGCGCAAACTGCAGCAGCTGACAGAAAGCCCCGAAATGCGAAAAACCCTTGGCGAAAACGGCTACCGTTTTGTCAACACCGCACTTTCATGGGATAAGAAATTTGAGAAGGTATATAAGGAGCATTGTCACTGATATGAAAAATGAAATGTCCGCTGACAGCAGATTATATTTCATTGACAATTTAAAAACAGCTGCCTGTATCCTTGTTGTCATCGGTCATTTTGTCATGTCGATGGCAGGAGCAAAGCTGTTACCCGACACAGGGTTCTATGCGGATTTCATCCGTGTTCTCTACACGTTTCATGTGCCGATCTTTTTTGTGTGCAGCGGCTTTTTATACCAGCATTCCAACCGTGTGCACAGCATGAAGACCTGGGCGGATAACGTCAGACAAAAGCTACTGAACCTCGGAGTTCCCTATTTTACCTTTTCCGCAGTCACACTGCTGCTGAAAATTATATTTGAGGACAGCGTTAATTTTAAGCTTTCCGTTGGTATTACGGACATTTTACGGATTCTGTTTCTTGAGCCTTACGCACCGTACTGGTATTTATACAGCCTGTTTTTCTTATTTCTCATCCTTCCGTGTATGAACACCAAAAAGGGTGGTGTCATTCTGCTGACGGTTTCCCTGCTTCTCTGGGGAGTTAAACTTTGGTGCGGCAGAGCGGGTGTTGTCCTGCCGTATCTTATCAACACCGTACTGTCCCAAATGCAGTGGTTTGCCTTTGGAATGCTGCTTGCCTTGTTTGATATGACAGCACTGAAAAAGGCGGCAAGGATTATCGTTCCGTTGTCCGCCGTGTTATCGGGCGTCGCCATATGGATTTCCGTGCGGTATACTGTCGGCGGTGCATTTTCAAAGGTTATGGGTATTTGCCTTGTGCTGTTTTGTGTGTTTGCGGCAATCCTGTTTCAGCCAAAAGCGGTCAATTTGCTGTCACAAAAATTCTCAAAATACTTTATGGCAATCTTTGTGACGCATACTATTTTTTCAGCCGGCGTCAGAATATTGCTGCTGAAGGCTGGAATTCACAGCCTGCCGCTTCACATTGTGGGCGGCGTACTCGGTGGCATTGTGATTCCCATACTGGTTTACGGCATCTGTGAAAAAATACCGGTGCTGCTCTTCTTCTTCGCACCGTCAAAAGCTATCAAAAGAATAAAGGAAAAACGTTATGTCAAAGACGAGACAGCTGCTTGATAAAAGCCTGAAAAGCCACTCGCTGCTTTACGATACCGTATCGCTGGTAATGTACAAATTCGGTTACGGCGATATTAATCTCGCAGGCGCTAACTCACGCTATAAGACCTTTACAAAACTGGAAAAGGAATTTAAAAAGGAAATCGGGAAAACGGATTTTACCGTCTATGACGAGGATATGAGCGACGCCATCTGGATTTGCTGGTTGCAGGGCATTGAGTCTGCACCGGAACTGGTGCAGCACTGCGTTCGCTCGATTGAGCACCATATTCCTGACAGAAAAATCATCTATATCAACAAAAACAATTTCCGCAATTACTGCCATATCCCCGATTTCATCATTAAGAAATGGGAAAAGGGGTTGATTACCAACACGCATTTTTCCGATATTTTGCGCCTTGCGCTGCTGATACAGCACGGTGGACTTTGGATGGACGCCACGGTTTATATGACAGGGGCGCTTCCCACCTACATTACCGACGGTGATTTCTTCGTTTACCGCGACGGCTTTTTTAACTGTGACGTTATCAATTTCGGCAGCTGGATTATCTATGCCAAGCCGAATAACCTTTTACTGAACGAAACATTGCAGCTGCTGTATCTTTACTGGCAGAGATATGATTATATGAAGCATTACTTTCTGCTGCACCTGCTGTTCCGTGCCGTCACGGACTGTTATCCTGTGGAATGGAATCAAATTCCCTATTTCAGTCAGATGGACCAGCACATTTTTTCCTTTGAGATACTAAATGAATTTGATGAAAAACGCTGGGAACAGCTGTGCGCTCTTTCCCCGCTGCATAAGCTCAGCAACAAAACCGATGTCAGCACCGCGGCGGAAAACAGCTATTATGCCCGCCTCGGCGAGCTGTATCGGATTACGGAGAGCCACATATGAAAAAGGAACTGACGCCAAGAGAAATACAACTGGTCTGCACCGGTATTTTAAAAAAATTTGACGAAATCTGCAGAGAAAACGGCTTAACCTACTGTGCTGCCGGCGGCACGCTGCTCGGCGCTGTCAGGCATCACGGCTTCATCCCGTGGGATGACGACATTGACGTCAATATGCCGCGGGCGGATTATGAGCGCCTGCTGCAGCTGCAATATGAGGACGAAAACTATCAAATTCTCAACTATCGCTATACCGACGGCTACTTTCACGCCTTTACCAAAATGATTGACAAGCGAACAGAAATCATCGAGCCGCTCAGGAGCGAAAAAAGCATGGGCGTGTTTATCGATATTTTTCCCGTCGATTACGTCGGCGATTATGAAAAAGAAGCGCCGAAAAATGTTGCCAAGGCGTGGAAAAACAGTAATTTCTGGCAGCATCTCGGCTCCGACATCGCCTATCACAAATCGCTGCGTCCGCAGTATCTTGCCAAGCTGGTGTTCCGCGGCGCCGTCTACCCGTTTCGAAAGAGGCTTCTCTATCACTTCGATACTATGTTTGCCGCCATTCCGAAAAGCGACTACTGCGCCAACCTGATTCTCGGCACCTACGGAATGCGCGAATGCTTCCCGTCCGCCCTCTGGGACGATATGATTTATCTTCCGTTTGAAGACATTGAAATCTGTTCATTCAGAAATTATGACGCCTATCTAACGGCACTCTTCGGCGATTATATGACGCCGCCGCCGGAGAATAAGCGGCAGTCACAACACACTTTTACTGCTTATAGGAAAGGCTGAAGGTACTCAATGGAAAACGTTATCACCTATCAAACAGCCAAACACTCGCATACCAAGCTATACCCGCGAAGTCTTATTGTCGTTATCATTCTGTTTTCGCTGATTTATACCGATTTGTTCAGCAAAGGCGGATATGTTGACGAGGCAGTGGGTCTTCTTTCCTATGCTGTGCTCGCGTTTTACTGGGCAAAAATCAAAACCGAGGATTTAATCACGCTGGGCTTGCTCGGAGGAGTTACCCTGCTCGGTTTAATTGCCAACGTCGTTTTCGATATCAACACCTCCATCTTTTCCATTTTGATTGACGTATTGGCACAGACAAAACTGATCGTCACCTTCTATGCCGTTCATCTTTTCTTAAATCAAAAAGAGAAAAAAGCGGTTTTGGATATTCTCCTACCAATTGCACAGGCATACATCCTTGCCGCTGCGTTTTTCGCACTCATCTCTCAAGTGGCAGATATCGGCATGGCAACCGATCAACGATATGGCTTTCCGGTGTACCATTTTATTTTTTCCTTCAATCATCATTACACCACGGTCTCCTTTTTGATGTTCGGCGTGATTTTGTTTTCCAATAGACTCAGCGCTATACACAAACGATTCTTCTGCATCGTCGGTCTGTTGGCGATACTCGCCGCAGTCAAATCGCCGGCAATTATGTTCAGCGCCATTTTCCTATTCTTAACATTCTATTTCAGGCGTTATAACAAGATTTCGATTGGTATTATTCTTCCGATGGCGGCGGCAATCTATTTTCTCGGTAGCTATCAGATTGATGAATACTTCAGAAGCAGCGATGCGCCACGACGATTGTTTTTGCAGTACTCCATTGTAGATGCGAACGCTCATTTTCCGCTTGGCTCCGGCTTCGGCACCTTTGGATCTGCAGAGGCGGCAAAGCATTATTCCCCGCTTTACTATGAATACGGTTTTAATAACCGCTGGGGTCTGTCACCCTCCTATGGTATGTTCCTATATGACACATACTGGCCAGCTATATTAGGTCAGTTCGGCTGGGTCGGTTTTGTCGGCTACATCAGCGTATATGCAAGAATGTTCCTGCGCATCAACAAAACTAAGACAACGGCGCCGGAAAAGGCATTTTTATACGCCGTGTTCTTCCAGTATATGATTCACGCGATTGGCGCTGCTATTCTTTCCACCTCCACAGGGCTTATCGGAATCATCGGACTGGCGCTGTTCTCCGAGCCGGACCCGGAGTTGGAAAAGAAAAAAAAGCGGCACAAAATCAAAATTACGTTTTAGTATCGTCAGACCGTGCCGTTGTCTGACGATTAGGAAAGGACTTCATAAGCCGTATGAACGAATTAATCAGCATTGTTATACCTGCCTATAACGCCGCAGCATTCATCGCCAAAACGCTTGACACCATTTTGGCGCAGACCTACAAATATTTTGAGGTCATCATTATTAACGACGGCTCGAAGGATAATACACTGGATGTCATCAGCTCCTATGCCAAAAAGGACGAGCGCATCCGTGTGTTTTCACAGGAGAACGGCGGTGTATCCGCTGCGCGCAATACAGCGCTGACAAAAGTGCAAGGCAAATACATCACCTATATCGACGCAGACGATTCCGTACCGCCAACGGCGCTGGAAGATTTACTTTCACTGATGTCGGACGATGTTGACTTCGTTGTCGGCTCGCACGATGAGGTGCGTATCGGCAAGAAGCATCATATCGAAAAAGTCAAAACGCTACAGGCAGATGAGCTGGAAGCGCGTTTCCGCGAATATGACCCCGTTGTCTGGTGGCCGTGGGGCAAGCTATACCGCACTTCTGTCATTCTGGACAACCACCTGACCTACGACACCAATATCACCTTCGGCGAGGACCATATTTTTAACCTCCTCTACGGCAAGCACATTACCGGCAAGGTAGTTGTGACAGACAAGGTGGTGTATAACTATCATTATATCCGCGGCGGTCTGTGCTCCAAATACTACCCGAACATGAACGAGCTGCAGAAATACGTCTACTATAAAATCGAGGACTTTTTCGGCGGGCACGAGGAAACGCCCTACCCGATTCGCGTGCACTATTCCGGCGCCTATCTGAAAGGCTTAGTGGATTATTACGCCGCGTGGCTGCCGTTTACCAAGGCAGTTGACAAGGTAAGGGAAAGCTTTGAAATGTACGCCGATATCATCGACGATTATACTGTCAAAGAGTTTTTCACTGATGAGCAGTTCGAATATTATCAAAAGGGCGATTTTTCATCACTGACCAAGGATTATATTCGCAAGAATCCGAAGCGCACTATATTCAGAAAATGCAAGCGCACCGTGCGCCGTTTTCTGGAACTGCTGCAGCGGATTTTCCTGAAACGCAAATGAGAAAAAGAACCGAGTACCGTTTTGGTGCTCGGTTCTTTTTATGTCTTAATCAGCCGGAAGTCGCCGGATTGCAGCACACGCAGCAGGTCGGCGTTCGTTTTAATCGGCTCTTTTGTCATGATGCCGCCTCTTGCCAAGTGCTCCTCTTTATGAAAATCAGAGCCGCTGGACATCAGCTTGCCGGTTTTCAGCGCCCACTGCAGCGCCTTAAAATTCGTCTTTTCGTCGCACTTACCGTTATAGACCTCAATACCGTCGATATACTTCGGGTTACAGCGCAGAATATACGGCCGGAAAGGATGCGCCTGGTAAACGAGATAGCCCTGTGCGTGCATCAGCCGGTACACCTGCTTTTCCCACAGCGCCATCAGATTGCCCTGCTGCTTCAGCCATTCCGGCTCGACGCCGTATATCAGATAGTCCGCACCCGTGGCATAGTGGCGCAGCTCCATGCCGAACAGCACGGTGAAGTCCTCTGTCTCATACCGCTTCATTTCATAGTACGAGGAGAGGTAAAAATCCACCAGCCGCTGCGGCTTATAATAGCTGTTCAGCCCGAAGGTGAGCGGGCTGTAATGCTCCGTTACCACAATGCCGCTGTATCCCTTTGCCTTATACAGCGCCACAATATCCTTCGGCGCGACTCTGCCGCACTGGCTGACCATATTCGTATGGCAGTGCAGTTCATATTTATACTCCATCACATAATACCCTTCTGTATAGCTCCCTGACGTCGTTTGCCGTCAGCGGAATCGGATTTGATTGCAGCTTCGCGGTGTTTACCTTAGCGGTGAAGCCGTCCAGCATTTCCTCACTGACGCGCGGATACGGCAAGCCGAATTCCGTCAGCAGTCCAGCAAAAATGACTGCGCCGTCCTGCGGCGTTTTGCCGCCCATCAGCTGCGCCAGCGCTGTCAGCGTTTCGGCGGGATAATCACGCTCGAGCATAAAATACCACAGTTTTGCCAGCACGACGGCAACACTGTGGCCGTGCGCCGTGGAGCAGTTCATCGTAATATTGTAGCACAACACGTGCGGCGCCGTCGTACCCGTCAGGTGAATTGCCTTGCCGCCGTAATAGGACGCCATCAGCATCCCGCGGTTACCTGCGCGCTCATTGTTCATATAACTGTCCTTATGCTCAAAAAACAGGCGAATGGACTTTGCCGCATATTCACGGCTCTCCTCCGTCGCTTTTTTGCTCCAGTAGCTTTCTATCGAATGGCACAGCGCGTCCAGGCAGGTCGCCTTGCGCTGATAATCCGGCAGGGTTTCAAGCAGCGTTTCATCAAACAGAATATAATCGGGCAGGAAATCGAGATTCGCAATGCTCAGCTTTTCCTTCTCGTGAACATAAAACACGGAGGATTTCGTCGCCTCGCTGCCCGTGCCGGCTGTTGTGGGAATAAACAACGACTTGATGTCGTTATTTTCCATCGGCTGCGTCAGCGCATTTTCGGTGCCGTTCGTCACCATCAGGCGAATCATCTTTGCGCTGTCCATCGGGCTGCCGCCGCCAGCCGCAATCATAAAATCACAGCCCTCGCTGAGAAACAACTCTGTCGCCGTCACCATATCCTCAAACCGCGGATTTGGGCGGATACGGTCAAACACCACGATATTATATTGTTTTAAATAAGAAAACAGCGCCGTCTGCTGAAAGCTCTTACCGCAGCAGAGAAACGGCTTTTTCACCTGATTCTCTGCTAAGATATCGGCAATCTGCGTGTAATCGTCAAGAATAACGGACATCCAATCACCTCGTTAAATTTACTATACACGATTTTAAAAAATTGTCAACTTGTTTCATCCGCAATATTGATGATTGCAGGAGGATGGGCAATGTGATAAAATCAGTAGTATCAATATGATGAGGTATGAACTATGCTGAAAACAATTTATGAAATCATTGAGCCATCGGATGAAGTCACCGGTACAAAATGGAGCTCCGTATACGACGTCGTGATGCTGGTGTGCATCGTCGCCAGTATGGTGCCGCTGGCAGTCAAATCGGAGTATCCTGTTTTTAATATCATCGATAAAATTACGGTAACGGTATTCATCATTGATTACGCGCTGCGTCTTCTTACCGCTAAGGAAAAGCTGCACAAGGGCGTCAAATCCTATCTGCTTTATCCCGTTCAGCCGATGGCTATCATTGATTTACTCTCCATTTTGCCGTCGCTGATTCCGATTAACGCGGGCTTTAAGGTACTGCGTTTGTTCCGCATTATCCGTACCTTTAAGGTGTTCCGCAGTTTCAAGATTTTCCGGTATTCCAAAAACATTGAAAGACTTGCAAGGGTGCTGAAAGGGCAGACGAAATCGCTGACGGCTGTGTTTTCAATGGCAATCTTTTATGTCATGGTCACTGCCTTAATTATGTTTAATATTGAGCCGGACATCTTTGGCAATTTCTTCGATGCGATGTACTGGGCAGCCATTTCCCTTACCAGTGTCGGCTACGGTGATATCACACCCGTTTCTGATGTAGGAAGACTGTTTACGATGCTGTCCGCCTTCGTCGGCGTTGCCATAATTGCGCTTCCGTCAGGTATCATTACCGCCGGTTATCTGGAAGTCCTCAATCATGAGAGGGAAGAAAACACAAACAAAAACGATAACAGTTCGGATGATTAAAACAAAAAGACCGCTGTGGAGACCTTCCGCAAGGAAGGTCTCCCAGCGATATAAAGCCTGACGGATTTGCGATATGCACATTCGTGCGCGATATACTGCGTGCGATATGTGTATTAGGTTGATGGGAGCATACAATCGTAGGGGCGACCATTGGTCGCCCGCGCGCCTGCGAGCCCGATGAATTGTTCGAGCGCTTGCGCGAGATACCTTCACCAAACCGCATTTGCGGTTTGGTGCCCAAATGTACGTCGTTTATAGATTTGCATTACAGGAATGACGTTGAAATCCCAACGCGGTTTCAGCGGGCGACCAATGGTCGTCCCTACGAATCGTTGCATCAACGCCTCGACAAATTCTGATTTGTCAATACAGCAAAGCAGGCAGCTGAGTTAAAACTCAGCTGCCTGCTTTATGACAGACGCCATACGGCAGTCTTTTTTACTCCGAATTCCGAATGGCATTACGGTGCGTTGACAATCCATTCGTGCGCCGGGTCGTTGATGCGGGTTTTGTCCCACGGGTCGCCGGGAAGGTGGCGAATCAGCCATACGTAGTACATCTCGTAGCACGGGGCAGTCACCTGCTGGTGCGCATTGCCGCCGCGGATACACAGGCAGTCGCCGTGCTCCGTCTTATACGGCGTATCGCCCTCAAAGCCGGCACCGAAGCCCTGCGACGGGTTGAACTGATAATAATACAGCTCCGGCTGCGGATGATGGTGCGGCGGATAGGACGACCAGCGGCCGGGCTGGTTGAACACCTCGCCCATCACCATATTGGAATACGGCGCGTTATCGAGATCAAACATGGTGGAGACGATACGGTAGCCCGTGCCCTCCCACTGACCTTTGCCGAAATGCTGATACAGGCAGTTATCGGGGTTATAAAACTGCGGCGCCCACGTTTTTTCGTTATCCGTCATCTGTACGAGCACCTCGCTGGCCTCCAGCGCGGTAACGGCTGCCGGCGTGCCGTGGGAAAAATGCACGGCAAAGGGCGTTTTCTGAAACGGATTTTCACGCGCGCAGACCTCGTCGACGGTATCGCCGACGGTAAAGCGCACCTTGCCGGAAAGCAGCAGAATTGCCGTTTCGTTTTCCGTTTCGTTAACGCTCAGCGTTTCGCCCTGCTGCAGCTTTTTGACGTAGATATCCATCAGCATATCGGCGTTGACGCCGTTTCTTTCGCACAGGATTTTTTTGCCGTTTTCATCATATTGCGGTTTGTAAAGCATCGTAATTCTCCTTATTCAATGGGTCTGAGGTTTTTCAGGCTGATATCCATAATCGGTGCGGAATGGGTGAGCGCACCGCAGGAGACGAAGTCCACGCCGATAGCGGCGATTTCCTTTAAGCGCTCCTTGGTGACGTTGCCGCTGCACTCGGTTTCAGCTCTGCCGTCTATCATCGCAACAGCCTTCTTCATCGTCTCGTTATCCATATTATCGAGCATAATGATGTCCGCGCCGGCAGCCAGCGCCTCCGCCACCTGCTCCAGCGTTTCGGTTTCAATCTCAATTTTCCGCACAAACGGCGCATACGCCTTTGCCAGCTCAATCGCTTTCGTCACGGAGCCGGCTGCGCCGATATGGTTATCCTTGAGCAGAACGCCGTCCGAAAGGTTATAGCGGTGGTTTGTGCCGCCGCCAACCTTGACGGCATGCTTTTCAAACGGGCGCATATTCGGCGTCGTCTTTCTGGTATCAAGCAGGACGGTTTTAGTGCCCTTCAGCTCGTCTGCGTATTCTCTGGTTATTGTGGCGATACCGCTCATCCGCTGCAGATAATTGAGCGCCGTGCGCTCGCCGGACAGCAGCGCCTTAATATCGCCGTATATGACACCGATAACCTCGCCCTTTTCAACGAAATCGCCGTCCTGATGCGCGGTTTCAAAGCGGCTGTTTTCATCGAGCAGCTCGAAGGTTCTGGCAAACACATCCAGCCCGCAGATAACGCCGCTCTGCTTGCAGATTAAATCCGCCCTGCCCTGCCTGTTTTCAGGCATCACGGCGTTGGTGGACACGTCCTCAGAGGTGATATCCTCCTGCAGCGTGTTCAGAATATAGCGGTCAATGTTCAGCTTCATCGTTACACCACTTATCATAAAATTCCCTGTCCTTTCTCTTGATATCCTCCATAATGAGTGCGCGAAATTCCTGCTGGATTTCCGGCAGCGGCGGATACGCCGTCAGATCAAACGGCGGCATTTCATCGCTTTTCACGCTTTTATCCTTGGCAATATAATCCGCAGCGCGCTTGGCAAATACCAGGCTTTCCAGCAGCGAATTGGAAGCCAGACGGTTTTTGCCGTGAACACCGCTGCACGCGGTTTCACCGACGGCAAAGAGGTGCTTCATAGAGGTGAGCCCGTTGATATCCGCCTTGACGCCGCCCATCATATAGTGCTGCGCAGGGGTTACCGGCACCTTGTCCTTTGTGATGTCATAGCCCTCATTCATACAGGCTTCAAAAATATTCGGGAAGCGCTCAGCGGCCTCCTCACTCGTCATATTCGGCAGCGTCAGATACACATGGTCGGTGCCGAATTTTTTCATT
>CALGGQ010000016.1 GCA_937915775.1 uncultured Clostridia bacterium
TGAATCGGCTGGCCGCCGCCGTTCACGCATCCGCCGGGGCAGCACATAATCTCGATAAAGCCCCAACCGTCCGGATTGCCGGCAGCGAGCTTGTCCATCACAACCTTTGCGGAGGCAGCGCCGGAAGCAACGCAGAGCTTCAGCGGCATACCGCCAACCTCAACAGTCGTTTCCTTAATAGCAGCCGTGCCTCTGACAGCCTCGAGCTCGATGGCTTCGTCCGCGCCGTTCAGCCAAGCGTTAGCGGTACGAACAGCCGCTTCCATAACACCGCCGGTTGCGCCGAAGATAACGGCGGCGCCGGTGTCGTCAGCCAGCGGAGAATCAAATTCTTCATCCGGAAGCGCTTCAAACTGAATGCCCAGACGCTTCATCATCTTAGCAGCCTCACGCGTGGTGAGCGCCACGTCAACGTCCGGATAACCGGAAGCGTTCTGGTCGTCTCTTGTTACCTCAAATTTCTTTGCGGTACACGGCATAATGGAAACGCTGAAGATATCCTTCGGGTCAATGCCCATCTTTTCGGCATAGTAGGTCTTGATAACCGCACCTGTCATCTGCTGCGGGGATTTGCAGCTGGAAAGGTGGGGGAGAAGGTCGGGATAATAGAATTCACAGAACTTTACCCAACCCGGTGAACAGGAGGTAATCATCGGCAGAACGCCGCCGTTCTTGATTCTGTCAACCAGCTCGTTAGCCTCCTCAACGATGGTGAGGTCGGCACCAAAGTCCGTGTCAAATACCTTATCAAAACCAAGGCGTCTTAAGCCGGCAACCATCTTGCCTTCTACGTTGCTGCCAATCGGCATACCGAAGCATTCGCCGATGGTGGCGCGGACGGACGGAGCCGTCTGAACCACAACGTGCTTGGTCGGGTCAGCCAGTGCTTCCCAAACCTTATCGGTGTCGTCCTTTTCTGTCAGAGCGCCGGTCGGGCAAACGACGGTACACTGGCCGCAGGAGATACACGGTGTGTTATTAAGAGAAAGACCAAACGGGGAACCGATAGCGGTGTCAAAGCCTCTGTCGTTCGGGCCGATAACGGAAACGTATTGCTGCTTGCAGGCAGCTACGCAGCGTCTGCAAAGAATGCACTTGTTGTTATCTCTGACAAGATGCGGCGCGCTGACATCCTTCATATAAACAGGCTTGTCGCCGGCGAAGCTTGTCTGCTCTACGCCGTAATCGTTACACAGCTTCTGCAGCTCGCAGTTGGTGGAACGGGAGCAGGAGAGACAGCTCTTGTCATGAACGGAAAGAATCAGCTCAAGCGTCGTCTTTCTTGCCTTCTGAATTTTTTCGGTGTTGGTGAGAACCTCCATACCCTCAGATACAGGGTATACGCAGGCGGTAACCTGGCGGAAGCCTCTGCCCTCATTAGCCTCTACAATACAGATACGGCATGCACCAATCTCATTAATCTGCTTCATAAAGCAAAGGGTAGGAATTTCAATACCCGTTGCTCTGGCAGCATCTAAGATGGTGGAACCTTCAGGAACGCTTACCGCAATGCCGTTAATCTTTAAATTAACCATTTTTTCCATCGTATTTACGCTCCTTTCTTACTGTTTGCTGATGGCTTTGAACTTACAGTTCGCCATACAAGCACCGCACTTGATGCACTTATCGGGAATAATTTCATAGGACGGAAGCTTGTGCTTGGCAGCCGTGTAGTCTGTCTTAAAGATAGCGTCTGCCGGGCAGTTTCTTGCGCAGTTACCGCAGCCGATACAGATGTCCTTATCAATCGTGTAGGTCAGCAGGTCCTTACATAC
>CALGGQ010000017.1 GCA_937915775.1 uncultured Clostridia bacterium
ACGATATTCCAGAATAACCCCTGAAGGCAGCCGAGATTTTCTTTTTGAGGAATGCGATGACAGAAGAAGGGTAGAGCATACGCTGTCCGATTTATTCAAGGACGGCGGCTACCGTAAGGTGCTTACTCCTGCGATTGAATATTTTGACGTATTCAAGAGCGATAACACCGGCATTCAGGCTCAGGAGATGTTTAAGTTATCCGATGCCAACGGCGTCACAACCGTGCTGCGCCCTGATAATACGATGCCGATTGCGCGTATGGTTGCCACCAGACTGAGTAAGGAGGATTTTCCTGTCAGGCTGTATTATAACCAGAGCGTATTCGTCCGCAATAAAGACTTAGCCGGCAGAACAAACGAGATTGCCCAGAGCGGTATCGAACTGATTGGCGACGGCTCCAAGGAAGCCGATTTGGAGGTTATCCGCCTTGCGATTGAAAGTCTGAAGCGCTGCGAGCTGAATTCCTTCAAGATTGAAATCGGAAACGCTGCTTTCTTCAATACCATTCTCAAAAAGATGGATATTGACGACGATACTTATGCAGAAATCTGTAACCTGATTGAAGGCAAGAATTATGCGGCGCTCGGCGATTTGCTTTCCACGTTCGGCGAAAGCAGAGAGGCAAAGGTCATCGGCAGACTGCCGCGGCTGTTCGGCGGTGCCGAGGTGATTGAGGAAGCGAAGCGCCTTTATGATGAAGAGGATGCACTGGAGGCGCTGAAATATCTGAACGAGGTTTACAGCGAGCTTTGCGGCGAAGGACTGCAGGATTATATCATGCTCGACCTCGGTCTTGTCAACCGCTCCAATTATTATACAGGTGTGATTTTCCACGGCTACGCCGAGGGTTCGGGACTGACGATTTTATCGGGCGGTCGGTATGATAATCTGCTTGGCGAATTCGGTATGCCGCAGCCGGCAATCGGCTTCGGTGTGGAGGTCAGCGCTGTTTGTGAAGCGATGCGCGATACGATTAATGTGGAGCGCCCGATTCGTATTGCCTTAACCAAAGGCAGGCTCGAAAAAAGCAGCCTTGCTTTATTCAAAACGATGGGGCTTGATACCTCTGAGCTGGAGAATAAGGGCAGACGGCTGATACTGCCGCTTGAGCAGTATGAGGCAGTGCTCTCAAAGGCGCCGGATGTTATCACCTATGTGGAGCACGGCGTGTGCGATATCGGTATTGTCGGCAAGGACACGATTATGGAGCATGGCTCCAAGTTTTATGAGGTGCTGGATTTGAATATCGGCAGATGCCGCTTTGCGCTTGCCGCGCCAAAGGGAACGGATTTCTTTGCCGGCTATAAGCGTAAGGTGGTTGCCACCAAATACCCCAAGGTTGCCAAGCAGTTTTTTGAGGGCAGGGGAATGGATGTGGAAATCATCAAGATTGAGGGCAGTGTTGAACTGGCACCGCTGCTCGGACTGGCAGACGCGATTGTTGATATCGTGGAAACCGGCTCCACTTTGAAGGAAAACGGATTGGAAGTGGTTGCCGAAATTTGCCCGATTTCAGCCAGAGTCATTGTGAATATGGCGTCAATGAAGCTCAGAAAGAACGAGATTGAAGCGTTCTTAAACGATATTGAGCTTGCCGCTATGGTATAGGAGAGACGGATATGAGAGTAACAAAAGCAAACGGCAAGGCGGAATACGCCGTTGTTGAAAACTTAAAAAAACGCGCCGGTGAGGCGGATGAGAAGATAACGGAAATCGTTCGCACCATCATAAAGGGCGTGAAGGAAAACGGCGATGAAGCCGTCAGGGAGTACACCGTGCGTTTTGACGGCGGCGTGCCGAAAAAGACGGTGATTGAAAAGGACGAGCTGCAAGGTTATCTGGAGCTTGTGGACGAGAGCTTTAAAACCGCCATCACCAATGCACAGACTAATATCTATCAATTTCATCTCCGTCAGGCGCAGCAAAGCTGGATGACCACGGAGGAAAACGGCGTGATTATGGGGCAGCGCGTCCGCGGGCTCAAGCGCGTTGGCATCTATGTGCCGGGCGGCACGGCTGCTTATCCGTCCTCCGTTTTGATGAACGCCGTTCCGGCGAAGATTGCCGGCGTGGAGGAAATTATTATGGTTACGCCTCCCGGCAAGGACGGCAACCCGAACCCGAAAATTATGGCGGCAGCTGCCGTCGCAGGTGTGGACAAGGTCTTTATGGTCGGCGGTGCGCAGGCAGTCGCAGCGCTTGCCTACGGCACGGAGAAAATTCCGAAGGTGGATAAAATCGTCGGTCCCGGCAATATCTTCGTTGCAACGGCTAAGAAGCTGCTTTACGGCGTGGTCGATATTGATATGGTTGCCGGACCGAGCGAGATTCTGATTGTTGCCGATAAAACGGCAGATCCGTCGTTCTTAGCGGCGGATTTGATGAGTCAGGCGGAGCACGATGTGCTGGCGTCTGCCATTCTGCTGACGACCTCGTCCGATTTAGCGCGCTCTACGATGCACGAAATTGACCGTCAGGTCAAGATGCTGGAACGCGAAACGATTATTGAAAAATCCCTTGAGGATTACGGTGAAATCATTGTCTGTGAGGATTTGGAGCAGGCAATTCAATTTGCCAACGAACTGGCGCCCGAGCATCTGGAACTGTGCGTTTCCGAGCCGCTGAAATATATTGGACGGATTGACAATGCCGGCTCGGTATTCCTCGGCAACTGGTCGCCCGAGCCGCTCGGCGATTACTATGCAGGTCCTAACCATGTGCTGCCGACCTCCGGCACCGCGCGCTTCTTCTCGCCGCTCGGTGTGGACAGCTTTATCAAAAAATCCTCATTTATCTATTACACCTGCGCAGAACTGCGCAAGGCAAAGGACGATATTATCACGCTGGCGGAAGCCGAAGGGCTGAC
Source organism: uncultured Clostridia bacterium (assembly GCA_937915775.1). Lineage (GTDB taxonomy): Bacteria > Bacillota > Clostridia > Oscillospirales > Acutalibacteraceae > Eubacterium_R. Next base: position 2,868 of record CALGGQ010000017.1, read on the forward strand.
CGCGCACGCAAATTCCATCAAGGTGAGGTTTAAGTAATATGCGAATTGCTACGAAAACACGAAACACAAAGGAAACACAGATTACCGTCGCGCTGAACCTGGATGGCGGCGAGGTCAAAACCGATACGGGTATCGGCTTTTTCGACCATATGCTGACGGCATTTGCCGTGCATGGCGGCTTTGGACTTAAGGTTACCGCCAACGGTGATTTGGAGGTTGATACGCATCACACCGCGGAGGATACGGGCATCGTGCTCGGTCAGGCGTTTGCGGAAGCGCTCGGCGATAAAAAGGGCATTGAACGCTACGGCAATTTTTCCGTACCAATGGACGACGCGCTCGCCGCCGTTTCGCTCGATATTTCCAACCGTCCGTTTTTAGTCTTTAACTGCACGATGGCGCAGGAGCGCTGCGGCGATTATGAGACTGCCGTTACCGAGGAATTTTGGCGTGCTTTCGCGGAAAACGCCGGTATTACGCTGCATATCAATGTGCCGTACGGCAACAATGCGCATCATCAGGTGGAAGCCATTTTTAAGGCTGTCGGTCACGCGCTGAAAATCGCTGTGACACCGAATGCCAGCGGTGATGTGCTGTCCACTAAAGGAGTGCTGTAATGCTGATTTTTCCCGCGATAGATATTATTGACGGCAAGCCCGTGCGGCTCTTTAAAGGCGATTTCGCCACCGCGGAGCAGGTTGCCGAGGACGCGCTGCAGACGGCGCTCTCCTTTGTGCAGGCTGGCGCCGAGTGGATTCATATGGTGGATTTGGACGGTTCATTGCAGAAAAAAAGAGTGAATGCCGAAACCTTTATTCAGGTTGCTAATGAAACACCGCTCAAGGTAGAGCTCGGCGGCGGTATCCGCACGATGGAGGATATTGCCTATTACGCGGAGCACGGCATCAGTCGCGTCATTCTCGGCTCCGTGGCGCTGAAAAAACCCGAACTAGTCAAGGAAGCCGTTAAGGAATACGGCGCGCTGATTGCCGTTGGTATTGACGCCAAAAACGGCTATGTTGCTACAGAGGGCTGGACGGAGGGCAGCGATATGTATTATATCGACCTTGCGCGGCAGATGGAGGCAATCGGCGTCAGAACGATTATCTATACCGATATTTCCAAGGACGGCACGCTCAGCGGACCGAATACAGAACAGCTGAAGGCGCTGAATGAGGCGGTATCGTGCGATATTACCGCGTCCGGCGGTGTCGCCGTTCTGAATGATATTATCACGCTGCGTGATGCGGGGCTGTATGGCGCTATCTGCGGAAAATCAATTTATAAGGGAACGTTGCATTTGAAGGAAGCGATTGAGGTGTGCCGATGACGGATGTTGAAAAGTATTTTAAAAAAAGCGCGTTAATCCCCGCGATTATTCAGGAGGCATCCACCGGCGAGGTGCTGATGCTGGCATATATGAACCGCGAGTCGATGCAAAAAACGCTGGAGACGGGCTATACCTGGTTCTGGTCCCGCTCCCGTCAGGAGCTCTGGAACAAAGGCGCTACCTCCGGCCATTTGCAGAAAATCGTCGAAATCAAAGGCGATTGCGATGATGATACACTATTAATCAAAGTCATTCAGACAGGTGCTGCCTGTCACACGGGAAATCATTCCTGCTTTTTTAACGAGATTGCATTTAACAGGGAATAACTATGGACTATATTCGTAACGATTATGAAACCATTCTGAGCAGGCGGGAAGCCGGTGAGGAGGGTTCCTACACCTGCTACCTTTTTGAACAGGGACTGGATAAAATTTTGAAGAAGGTCGGCGAGGAAAGCACCGAGATGGTGATTGCCGCCAAAAACGGCAAGAAGGACGAAACCGTCGGCGAAATCTGCGACCTCATTTATCACACGCTGGTGATGATGGTGGAGCAGAATATCACGATTGAGGACGTGGAAGCTGTTCTTGCCAAAAGAGCCGAAAAGGCGGGTAATTTAAAACAATTTCACAAGGTGGATAAAAATTCGTAATGGCAGTCAAAAAATGGATTCTGCGCGAAGCTGATAAGGAAAAGGCTTCCGTTTTGAGTGAAAAATTCAATATTGATCCGTTTATTGCCTATCTGCTGGTATCCCGCGGAATTGACACGGAGCTGGCAGTTTCGAGTTTTCTGTCAGACAGCTTTGAGATTGTTTCACCGTTTCATTTTGCCGATATGGAGGAGGCTGCTTTCACCATCGGCGATGCGGTGGATGCCGGTGAAAAAATCTGCATCTACGGCGATTATGACTGCGACGGGATTACATCGACGGCACTTTTGTACTCTTTTTTGAAAGAGGAAAACGCCGATGTGTTTTACTATATTCCCCAGCGCCTTACCGAGGGCTACGGAATGAACACCGAGGCGATTGACGCGATTAAGGCACAGGGCGCGCAACTGATTATCACAGTGGATAACGGTATCAGCTCCCTTGAGGAAGCGGAGTATATCTATTCGCTCGGTATGCGTCTGGTTGTCACAGACCATCATCAGCTTGGCGATACGTTGCCGCGTGCGGAAGCAGTTGTTAATCCGTACCGTGCGGAAAATGAACTCGAATTCCGTGATTACTGCGGTGTCGGCGTTGTATTTAAGCTGATTTGCGCGATGTATGAGGGCGAGGTCAGCGACTTAGTGGAGCAGTACATTGATTTGGTTGCTATCGGCACTATCGGTGACGTTGTGCCGCTGCTGGCGGAAAACCGTGCATTTGTCAAAGCCGGATTGCAGCATATGCAGCGCTGTCCGCGCAAGGCGATTGAGGCGGTCAAGCGTGCCGCCGGAAAGAGTACTTTCACTGCCGGTGAAATTGCGTTTTTACTCTGTCCGCGCCTGAACGCCATGGGCAGAATGGGCGACGCGGCGCGCGCTGTTGAATTTCTCATCAGCGAGGATGAGCAGGATTGTACCGTCAAATACGAGCAGCTCTGTATTGAAAATACGCATCGTCAGGAAACGGAGCGTGAAATTCTCGATGATGTGAACGAGCAAATTGCTGAGAATCCGAAGCTCGTTGCAGGGCGAGTGATTGTCATTGCCGGCGAGCGCTATCACCACGGTGTCACGGGCATCGTTGCGAGCCATGTGCTCGAAAAGTACGGTAAGCCTACCTTTATCATCAGCATTGATGAGGATGGGATTGCCCGCGGCTCAGCTCGGTCGATTGAGGGCTTTCATATCTATGACGCAATTAATGCCTGCAGCGGCGATGTCATTCGTTTTGGCGGTCATCCGCTTGCCGCCGGCGTTACTTTAAAAGCGGAAAGCATTGACGCCTTTCGTCAGCATATCAATGAATATGCACTCAGTGCTTATCCAAACGGTGTGCCGATGACGCTGACGATTGACTGTAAAATATCCCCGAATTATCTGACCTTAGAGCTTGCGGATATGCTGTCCCTGCTGGAACCGTACGGTGCCATGAATCCGCAGGCGGTGTTCGGTGTGTATAAGATGAAGTTGCTCTCTGTGACGCCGCTCAGCGAGGGCAGGCACGTTCGTTTAGAGCTGGAGAAAAAGGGCAGACGCATCCGTGCCGTCAAGTTCGGCACGCGGTTTGAGGATTTTCCGTACCGGGCGGGAGATACTGTCAATTTAGCGGTGAAAATTGCCAAAAATTTCTATAACGAAAAATATTATGTTTCCGTTCAGGCGGTGGATGTACGTCTGTCTGATACGGACGAAGAGCGCTATTTCAGCGAAAAAACAGCATATGATAATTACCGTCAGACAGGGCGCGGCACCGCGGATTTATACCCCGACCGCGATACCTGCGCGGTAATTTATAAATATCTCAAAGCGCACGGCGGGTATCCTTACAGCACAGAGGATTTATATTTCCGCCTGCAGCAGCAGGTAACCTACGGGCAGCTGCTGTTCGCGCTCAAAGCGTTTGCACAGGCGGGGCTGATAACGATAAGCGACACCATTCAGCTGAATCCTGCTGTGGGTAAAGTCAAGCTGGAGGAAACAAAGGTACTAACAACATTGAGGGAGAGGCTCATCATTGGCTGAAGAAATTAAGTACGAAGAATATGACGACAAATTCGAGGAATTCTTCGAAGAGGTCAAGAAAAGCGAAAATTACGATACGGAAAAAATCAAGCACGCTTATGACTTAGCGCGGGCTGCCCACCGCAACCAGCGCCGTCGCTCAGGCGAGCCTTATATTATGCACCCTGTTGCCGTTGCCAAAATCCTGTTTGAGATGGGCATGGACAATGAGTGTATTATTTCGGCCCTGCTGCACGACGTGGTCGAGGATACGAAGTATGACCTTGAGTTTATCCGTTCGGAATTCGGCGATACGGTAGCCCTGCTTGTTGACGGCGTTACCAAACTCGGTCAGATTCCGCTCTCCTCGCGTGAAGAGGTGCAGGCGGAAAACATCCGCAAGATGTTTATCGCGATGAATCGCGACGTCCGTGTTATCATTATCAAGCTTGCCGACCGTCTGCATAATATGCGTACGCTCGAGCATATGCCGCAGTATAAGCAGCGCCAGAAATCGCTCGAAACGCTGGAAATTTATGCCCCGATTGCGCACCGCTTAGGTATCCGTGCCTTCAAGGAGGAACTGGAGGACTTAGCCATTCGCTACCTTGACCCGGTAGCGTATCAGGAAATTGCGAATTCTCTTTCTATGAAGAAGGAGGAGGGCGAGGTGTTCCTGGAGGAAATCAAGGAGCAGTTGCGCGAAAAGCTGACGCCGATTATGGCGAACTGCAAGATTACCTCGCGCGTCAAATCCGTTCACGGCATCTTCCGTAAGGTCTATATCAAGGGCAAAAATATAGAAGAAATCTATGATATTTACGCGGTCAGAATCATTGTTGATACGATGATTGACTGCTATAACGCGCTCGGTATCGTGCATGATATGTTTATTCCGCTGCCCGGCAGATTTAAGGATTACATCTCCACCCCAAAGCCGAATATGTATCAGTCGCTGCATACCACGGTTATCTCCAAAAAGGGTATTCCGTTTGAAATCCAGATCAGAACGCGGGAAATGCACCAGACGGCAGAATACGGTATCGCTGCACACTGGAAGTATAAGCTCGGCAAGGGCGGTAAGGACAGTCTGGATGCCTCGCTGCAGTGGATTAACCGTATGCTGGAAAATGAGAACAGCGATGATGCCTCTGAATTCATCTCCGATATCAAGGGCGATTTAGCCATTGACGAGGCATTTGTGTTCACACCGAAGGGCGATGTGAAGGCGATGCCCATCGGCTCCACGGTTATTGACTTTGCGTATGCCATCCATACCGCTGTCGGCAACAAGATGGTCGGCGCCAAGGTGGACGGGCGTATTGTACCGCTGGATACCGTTGTCAGAACCGGTCAGATTGTCGAAATTCTGACCTCAAACCAGCAAGGCAAGGGTCCGTCGCGTGACTGGCTGAATATTGTTAAAACGAGCGAGGCTCGCTCCAAAATCCGCGCGTGGTTCAAGAAGGAACGCCGGGATGAGAATATAGAGCGGGGACGCGAGGCGGTCGACCACGAAATACGCAGGCTCGGGTACACCGGCGCACAGCTCCTGCGCGACGAGTGGATAAAGCCCCAGCTTGCCCGCCACCACGTAAATTCGCTGGAAGATATGTACAATATCATCGGATTCGGTGATATGAGCGCCCAGAAACTGGTTTCCCAGCTGCAGAGCGAATATCTGAAAGAGCAGAACCCGGATATCAAAGTGGTCGCTCTGGAACCAGAGGATTCCCCGGTATTGTCTGAGGGCAGGGCAGGTTCCCACAAGATCCAGGGCATCGGCGCAGGCTTCGTGCCGGATGTGCTGAACACGGAGGTGTATGACGAGGTCTTCAGGGCTTCCGGTCAGGACGCCTTCGACACGGCTCGGCT
>CALGGQ010000018.1 GCA_937915775.1 uncultured Clostridia bacterium
GAAGACTACCGGCGTCGACATGACGACTGGCTCTCTCGGACAGGGAACTTCTCTTGCGGCGGGCATGGCGCTGGGCGATCGGATCGCAGGCCGCTCATCCCGCACCTATCTCATCACCGGCGACGGCGAGATGAACGAAGGCTCCAACTGGGAAGCCATTATGGCAGCCGCGCAGTTCAAGCTCTCCAACATCGTGGTGATGGTGGATAACAACAAGTGTATGATTGACGGACGCACCGTCGGCGAAATGAGCATTGAGCCGATTGATAAGAAGTTTGAGGCGTTCGGCTTCAATGTTTGCCGTGTGGACGGCCACAACTTTAAGGAGCTCAACGACGCGCTCGAAGCCGCTATCAAGAATCATCAGGACGGCGGCGACAAGCCGACGGCGATTATCCTTGACACCTTCAAGGGCGCCGGTGTTGACTTCATGCAGGATAACTATCTGTGGCACTACGGCTCGCTCGATGAGGAAAAGGCGAAGCAGGCATACGCTTCGCTGGATAAATATTATGAAGAGCGTGTTGCTCGCGTTGAAAAGGAGGCGTAATCATGGGCGGTATGACCTATACAATGACAGATACAACCAAGCTGTCCACAGCGGAATGCTACGGTATTGCCCTGTGCGAGCTCGGCGAGGAGCATAAGGACGTCGTTGCCCTGACTGCCGACCTTGCCAAATCCACCAAAATCGGTATGTTCGGCGATAAATTCCCGGAGCGCTTCGTGAACGTCGGCATTGCCGAGCAGAATTTGTTCACCGTTGCTGCCGGTATGGCAAAGAACGGCTTAGTTCCGTTTGCCTCCACCTTCGCTATCTTTGCGGCGGCGCGTTCGCTTGACCAGATTCACACCGATATCTGCTATCAGAACGTACCCGTGAAGATTATCGCTACCCACGCCGGCACCTCCTTCGGTCAGGCGGGCTCCACCCATCACAGCCTAATTGATATGACCTGTATGCGCGCGCTGCCGCATATGACGGTTATCTGCCCGTGCGACGGCTCGGAAACTTATCACGCCGTCAAAGCGGCTTACGATATTCCGGGTCCTGTTTACATCCGTATTAACCGCGGCTTTGACCAGGTTATCTATAAGAACGTAGAGGACTGCCATTTCGAATGGGATAAGGCAAGCGTGATGAACGAAGGCACCGATATCACCGTGATTGCCTGCGGCTCCTGCGTGTTTGAAGCGATGCAGGCTGCCAGAATGGTTGAGGCGGACGGCGGCATCAAGGTAAGAGTGCTCAATATGCACACCATCAAGCCGATTGATGAGGAAGCCGTGCTCAGCGCTATCATGGATACCAGAAGAATCATCACCGTGGAGGACCACGAAATTCAGGGCGGTCTCGGCTCTGCCGTTGCCGAAGTCGTCGCCAAGAGCGGCAAGGCTTGCGCCTTTAAGATGCTCGGCCACGACAATGCGTTCTCCACCATCGGTCTGCAGGAGGATTTGCTTGCCCTTGCGAAGATTGATGCCAACGGCATTGCCGAAGCCATCAGCGAGGTCATGCACGCCGACTTTGAAGCAGACGACGCATGGGACGATGAGTTCTAATTCGGCAAGCCGAATTAGTGGTCAGTGGTTAGTGGTCAGTGGTCAGAAACTGTTGCAGTAACGGTACCGGTCACTTGTCACCAGCCACTCATCACTCCTTCGGAATGGAGCATTCCGAAGGATACGACGGAAAGGAGTATGATAACTGTGCCAACTGATGAAGTTCGTTATACGAATAAAGTTTTTATGGCAGGTGCGCTGCCTCTGATGAAAACCATCGCCACCGACGTTCCCGAGCTGAAGAAAAAGTTTGAGGGCGTGAACGCCATTTATCAGGTGTCCGCCAAGGTCAACGCCGAGGATAAGGAGGCAGTCCATTTTCTCGTGGAAAACGGGGAATGGAAAGTCAAGCTCGGCGAATATCTGGGGCAGAGCAAAATTGACGGCGAGCTCGCGTTCTCCTCAATGGAGAAGATGAATGCCTTTATGAAGGGCGATATGACCAAGCTCCCGAGCATGAAAATCAAGTCTCTCGGCAAGTTCCTCAAGTTTATGCAGGTGCTGCTGAAGATGAGCGCCCTGCTGAATATGACCGAGCCGCCGGAGGACGAGGCGACTGCCGTGCTGCTGTGCAAGCTGTATTTTTACCTGCTTTCCTCGGGTATTTCGCAGCTCAACAAGCTCGGCCACCCCGCCATTCACGAGTGGACGCTCAAATCGCCCGACCGCTGTTATCAGTGGGAGGTAGTCGGCCACCCCGAATGTACGGCGTATATCCGTATCAAAGCGGGCAAATCCAGAGCCGGCAGAGGTGAGTATAAGCGCGCCAAGCCCTTCTTCTGTATGAAGTTTGACTGTCCGGAATCGGCGCTCAAAATCCTGCTCGGCATCGGCGATATGTTCCAGATGACCGCCGACCAGCAGCTGATGATGGAGGGCGGACCGGAGTTCGGCGTCCAAATCGGTGACTACATGATGATTGTCGGCGACCTCGCAAAATAAATACAAACCATCGGGGCGGAGCGTATCCGCCCTGCTTTTTAGGAGAGAAAAATGAAACGTGTTTGTAGTGTGCTGCTGGCAGTGCTGATGCTGCTGAGCACCGTAACAGCCTTTGCCGCGGATACCACGGTCAAGGCAACGGCAATAACCGTTGAAAAAAGCGTGTATCATTTCAGCATTTCCGACTTCCAATGTGAGGCAATCAATATCACCGTTACCTTCTCGTCAAAGAGTAAATATGATGATTACGAAGCGGTGAAAGCTGTGTCCTCTAACAAAAAAGTGGTGAAAACTGATCCTGATTGGAGGAGCGGCTCACGGAAAATGACCTTTATAATTTATCCGAAGAGTTTGGGCACGGCGACCATCACCTTTAAAACAAAATCCGGTATCAAGGCAACCTGCAAGGTGATCGTAGATAAGGTGTATTTTCTCGGAATCAGGGGATATACCTATCGGTTGAAAAATATCCCGTCGGCAAAAATAAACGGCAAGACCTGTCAGACCTGGCACTCCACCGATAAAAAGGTGGTGAAAACCGAAAAAGGCACTTTCAAGTGTTTGAAAGCGGATAAAAATACGGCGCTCACCAAAAAGGTGAACGGCAGAACGTATAAGATTTATGTGCTCGCCAAAACCAAATCGGACTTACTGGATATGATTACGCCAAAGGCGGAAAACTTTGATAATGAGCATCAAAAAATGCTCGGTGAACCGCAGGTATATATCAAAAGATTTGATAATAAATATATAACATCGGTTCATTATTATTACAAAACGGATGAATATATCAAAGACGGTTACGGTTATTATTGGTGTATGTGGTATACTGAGGATCTGTGTAATTCATCGCAAGGACTGCAAATTGATTCCCCAGCCGGCGAGGGTTCTCCCTGCAAAAAATCCGATGTCGGCAAGAAATGCACGCCCCAGTTCGGCGCATAAATAATCGTCAGCCTATTCGGTTTGACAAAATATACCTCCCGAAAGGATTATACTAATCCTGAAGGGAGGTATTGTTATTGTTATCTATGTGGATGTGCTGTTCATCCTCAATTTTTTTATCACGTTTTTGCTGCTGCAGGTGACGGCGAAGGTCACGAAGTGCGCGGCGAAAACGGGGCGGCTGGTGCTGTCAAGCGCGCTCGGCGGACTGTATGCGCTGATTATTCTGGTTGACCTTCCGTCGTACTTATCCGTGCTGTCGCGGATTATTGCCGCTGCGGTGCTGCTGCTCACGGCGTTTTCGCTTCACCGCGTCAAGCATTTTGCCGCGGCGCTGCTGGTCTTTCTGTTCGTCAACCTCGTGTTCCTCGGCGTCATCGTCGGGTGCTATCTGCTGTTTCAAAGCGAGCGGATTGCCGTCAATAACGGCACGGTGTATTTTGATATCGGGGCACGCGGGCTGCTGGTGTGCGCGTTCTTCGCCTATGTCCTGTCGTGCGGCATCGTGCGGCTCTACAATCGCAAAATGGCGGCGGGCGAGGTGTATACGCTGCTGGTGGAAAGCGGCGGGCAGTGCGTCACCCTCTTTGCCCTTGCCGATACGGGCAACCGCCTGCGCGAGCCGTTTTCCGGCGCGCCGGTGATTGTGGCACAGGAGGAACGGCTGGCAGCCCTCTTTGATGAAAAAAGCCAGCGGCTCATCCCTGCCTCCACCGTCAGCAGCACGGCGTACCTGCGCGCCTTTAAGCCCGACCGCGTGACCGTGAAAACCGCCAAAGGCAGCGAGGTGCTGGGTGACGTATACATCGCGCTGTCCACGCAGATGAAGGACGGCTGCTCCGCCGTGATTAACCCTGAAATTCTTTGTGTTTAGGTGATGACTTTGTTTAAAAAATTACGCGCATTTATCCTGCAGAAAATCAAATTACGGCAGTACTGCCACTATATCAACGGGCCGGAAACGCTGCCGCCGCCGCTGACGAGCGAGGAGGAGGAAACCGTTTTTAACGAGCTGCGTGCCGGGAATGAGGCGCACCGCGATTTGCTCGTTGTTCACAATCTGCGCCTCGTGGTGTACATCGCCAAAAAGTTTGACAGCCCGACGGCGGGCGCGGAGGATTTGGTCTCCATCGGCACCATCGGGCTGATGAAGGCGGTCAAGACCTTTGACCCGAATAAAAACATCAAGCTCGCGACCTATGCCTCGCGCTGCATTGAAAATGAAATTCTGATGTACCTGCGCAAGGCGTCCAATTCGAAGGCGGAGCTGTCGTTCGACGAGCCGCTTTCCACCGACTGGGACGGCAACGAGCTCACCCTTGCCGATGTGCTGGGCAGCGAGCCGGACGAAATCAGCGAGGAGTTGGAGCATGAGGACGAAAAGCGGCTGCTGCGGCAGGTGGTGGCGCGCCTGCCGGAAAAGGAGAAGCATATGATGGAGCTGCGCTTCGGGCTGAACGGCAAGCCGTTGCACACTCAAAAGCAGCTTGCCGATGAAATGGGCATCTCGCAGTCGTATATCTCCCGCCTTGAAAAACGCATTCTCAAAAAAATACGCGAGGAAATGGAAAGGCATATCGTTAGTAGTTAGTAGTTAGTAGTTAGCAGTTGGGGGAGGGCTTCGCCCACACCCATTGTATAACGGGATGCCGTGGACGCCCGCATATAATCGCCGTGCGCAGCACCCATAACTATTGACTACTTACTAAAATGGAAAAGCATATCGTTAGTAGTTAGTAGTAAGTAGTAAGTAGTAAGTAGTAAGTAGTGGGTGGGTAAGCCTACACCCATTGTATAATGGGATGGCGTGGACGCCCGCATATAATCGCCGTGCGCAGCACCCATGACTATTAACTACTTACTATTAACTACTTACTAAATATGGAAAGGCATATCGTTAGTAGTTAGTGGTTAGTAGTTAGTAGTTAGCAGTTGGGGGAGGGCTTCGCCCACACCCGTTGTATAATGGGATGTCGTGGACGCTCGCATATAATCGCCGTGCGCAGCACCCATAACTATTAACTACTTACTATTAACTACTTACTATTAACTACTGACTAAAAAGGACGGCATTGCCGTCCTTTTAATCATCCAGCATTTTGTTGCGGAACAGCAGGCTGATGCACCAGACTGCCGCAATGCCGACCAGCGTGTAGATAATTCTTGCCATCACAGCATCCTGACCGCCGAAAATCCAGGCAACCAAATCAAACTGAAACAGCCCGATAAGTCCCCAGTTAATACCGCCGATGATGTTCAGAATTAACGCGATACGGTTCACAATTCGCACAAAAAATCACTCCTTTTGAATTAGTGTGTTCCAAAAGGAGTGTTTTTATACGATGTCAAATTTTAGTCAGCAAAAATTCGATTTTGCCGCTGACGGTGCAATCGCCGAAGCCGGCGGGAACGAGGAAGGAATCGCCCTTTTTCGCCGCTCTGCCGTTGACGGTTCCGTCGCCGTCGATGATGAGCAGATGGCAGAAGCTGGTTTCATCGGCGCTGAGCGTTACGCTGTTGCCGACGTCGTAGTGCTCCACGGTAAAGAGGTCGCACTTTGTGAGCAGCTGGAAAACATAGCCGCCGTGCGCTTCCTCCTCGCCGAAGGGCTTGACAGCGTACTTTGGCGGCGCGGTGACGGAAACGTCCACCGCCTTTTCAATATGCAGCTCGCGCGGCTTGCCGTCCTTGCCGAGCCTGCCGTAATCGTATACGCGGTAGGTGCAGTTGGAATTCTGCTGAATTTCGGCAATCAGCGCGCCCTTGCCGATGGCGTGCACCGTGCCGGCTTCAATAAAGAGCAAATCGCCTTTTTTGATTTTGACGCGGTTGAGCCTGTCGAGCAGCGTGCCCGCTTCAATCGCGTTTTTGAAATCGTCCTTTGTGATGGCTTCTTTAAAGCCGTAAATCAGCTCGGCGCCGTCCGCCGCGTCCAGCACATACCAGCACTCCGTTTTGCCGAATTCGTTTTCCACGCGGCGCGCGTAGGCGTCGTCGGGATGCACCTGCACGGAAAGATTGTCGTAGGCGTCAATCAGCTTAATCAGAACGGGGAAGTACGGGAACCTGAGGCAGTGCGTGCCGGCAGCCTTTTCCAGCCCTTCTGTTTCGAGCACTTCCTGCAGCGTTTTGCCGTCGTATTCGCCGCCGTCAATGGTGTTCATGCCGTCCTTGTGGCAGGCGAGCATCCAGCCCTCCGCCGTTTTGTCAAAGCCTGTCGTAAAACCGAAATCGCTTTGCAGCCGTGTGCCGCCCCAGATGTAGTCCTTAAATACGGGATTCAGTTTCAGTATTGCTATTTTTTCACCCTTTTTCCTGTTGTTATCCCCATATTATCAAAATTTTACTTCACGTTCAAGTCAAAATAGTGTAAAATATATTGACTTATTTTTCAGGAGAAGAACGATGGCAGTTCTTGACGTGCAAAACTTAACACTGTCCTTTGGGGAAAGCGTGCTGTTTGAGGACGTTTCTTTTGACGTGAAGGAGCGGGAAAAGTGCGGGCTCATCGGCGTGAACGGCGCCGGCAAGACCTCGCTGTTTAAGCTGATTACCGGCGAGTACACGGCGGATGGCGGCAACTGCTTTCTTGCCAAAAACACGCGCCTCGGCTATATGGAGCAGCACACCTGCGCCGAAAACCGCACGGTGTATGAGGAGCTGATTTCCGTTTTTGACGAGCTGGCGCAAATGGAACGCGAGCTGGAGGCGCTCAGCCACCGGCTGACCGAGGGAATCGGCGACCAGGCAGAAAACATTGAGCGGCAGGACGCGCTGACGGAGCAGTTTACCCGTGACGGCGGACTGACGTATAAGAGCATGACGCGCGCGGCGCTGCTCGGGCTCGGTTTTACGGAAAACGAATTTGACATGCCGACGGCGAAGCTCTCGGGCGGGCAGCGCTCCAAGCTGATTCTCGCCAAGCTCCTGCTCTCCAAAGCGGATTTTCTGCTGCTTGACGAGCCGACGAACCACCTCGATATCAAGGCGGTGGAATGGCTGGAGGGCTTTTTAAAGGACTTTGCCGGCGCGTGCCTGATTATCAGCCACGACCGTTATTTTCTCGATAAAATCACCGATAAAACGGTGGAAATTGAAAACGGAAAATGCCGTTCGTACAAGGGCAATTACTCCATGTTCCTGCAAAAAAAAGAGGCGGAGCAGAAGGCGATTGCCGAAAAGTACGAAAACGATATGAAGGAAATTGCGCGCATTGAGGGCATCATCGCCCAGCAGCGCCAGTGGAACAGAGAAAAGAACATCAAAACCGCCGAAAGCAAGGAAAAGCAGATAGAGCGCATCAAAGCGCAGCTCGTCGTGCCGGACAGCAAGGTGGAAAAAATCCGCTTTGATTTCACGCCGAAAGCCGTCAGCGGCGAGGAGGTGCTCACCGTATCCGAACTGAAAAAATCCTTCAGCGGCAAGGCAATTTTTGAGGGTGTTGATTTTAAGGTAATGCGCGGCGAGCGCGTGTTTTTGCTCGGCGATAACGGCTGCGGCAAGACGACGCTGCTGAAAATTCTGATGCAGGATTACGCTGCCGACAGCGGTTATTTCAAGTTCGGCGCGAATGTGTTTACCGGCTATTTTGACCAGGTGCAGGCGAAGCTCGATTTGACCAAATCCGCCCTGCAGGAAATCTGGACAGCCTTTCCCGCGATGACGGAAACGGCGGTGCGCAATGCGCTGGCGGCGTTCCTCTTTAAAGGCGACGATGTGTACAAGCTGCTGTCCGAATGCTCGGGCGGCGAACGGGCGCGCGTGGCGCTGCTGAAATTAATGCTCGGCAGGTTTAACTTCCTCCTGCTCGACGAGCCGACGAATCATCTGGACGCCTTTTCGCGCGAGGAGCTGGAAAAAACACTGCTGAGCTATACGGGCACGCTGCTGATTGTCAGCCATGACCGTTACTTCATTAACAAGCTGGCAACGCGTATTCTGGAGCTGAAAAGTGACGGCGTGACGGAGTATATCGGCAATTATGATGACTACACCGAGCGCAAGGCGCGTCTGACGGAGCAGACTGCCGCGGTCAAGGCTGCCGCGCCGAAAAAGGTGAACGAATACCTGCTGAAAAAGGAGCAGGCGTCGCAGCTCAGAAAAGCAAAAACACGCCTGACAAAATGCGAGGCGGAGATTGAAGCGCTGGAGGCGGAGCTCGCGGAAATCGAACAGAAGATGACGGCAAGCGGCTTTGAGGAGCTGATGGCGCTGACGGCGCAGTTTGACGAAAAAACGCAGCAGCGCGACAGCCTGTATGCCGAATGGGAGGCGCTGTCATTTCAGATAGCGGAGAGTGAAAATGCGTAAAAGGGTAGTGATAATCGGCGGCGGCGCGGCAGGGCTGATGGCGGCTGCCGAGAGCGCGAAGCGCGGCAACGAAACGCTGCTGGTGGAAAAAATGAGCCGTCCGGCGCGCAAGATGATGATTACCGGCAAGGGCAGGTGCAACGTCACGAACGCCTGCTTTGAGATAGAGGATTTCATTTCTCATGTGCCGCATAACCCGCGCTTTCTTTACAGCGCGGTTTCCGCCTTTATGCCGTACGATACGGTGGCGCTGGTGGAATCCATGGGCGTGCCGACCAAGGTGGAGCGCGGCAACCGCGTGTTTCCGCAGTCTGATAAAGCCGTGGATATCGTAGATGCGTTCGTGAAATACGCCGGGCAAAGCGGCGTGAAATTCGTGCAGGGTACCGTGTCCGATTTGGAAATCACGGACGGGCTGGTCACGGCGGTGCTGCTGGAAAACGGCGAGCGTATCGCGTGCGACGCGGCGGCGGTCTGCACGGGCGGAAAATCCTATCCGCTCACGGGCTCCACGGGCGACGGCTACCGGCTGGCGCAGCAGGCAGGGCATCATATCACCCCGCTGCACCCGTCGCTGATACCGCTGGTGGCGCGTAACAACTTTATTACGCAGCTACAGGGCTTATCGCTGAAAAACGTGGCGATAAAGGTGCTGGAACAGGACAAGGTCATTTATGAAGATTTCGGCGAAATGCTGTTCACCCATTTCGGTGTGAGCGGGCCGATTATCCTCTCCGCCTCGGCGCATATGGAGGAGCCGCAGGGCAGGGAGTACCGCTTGGTGATTGACCTCAAGCCTGCGCTTGACGAGCAGCAGCTGGACAAACGTCTGCAGCGCGATTTCGCCGCCAATAATAATAAAGATTTTATAAACTCTCTCGGCGCCCTCTTGCCAAATAAGCTGATACCCGTTATTGTTAAACTGTCGAAGATTGCGCCGGCGCAGAAATGCCATCAGATAACGCGCGAGGAACGGCGCCGTCTGGTGCAGCTTTTAAAGGGGCTGACGCTGGATATCACCGGCTTTCGTCCGATTGAGGAGGCGATTGTCACCTCAGGCGGCGTGGACGTCAGGGAGATTAACCCGAAAACAATGGCGTCGAAAATCGTACCGAACCTGTATTTTGCAGGCGAGGTGATAGACGTGGACGCCTATACAGGCGGCTTTAACCTGCAGATCGCCTTTTCAACGGGCTACCTCTGCGGGCAGAATATATAAAAAATTCGGAATGCTGAAGTTGGGGCGGGACGTCGAGGACGCCGTCCCCTACGAAAAAGGAGAATAGGCAATGATTAACGTAGCGATTGACGGACCTGCCGGCGCAGGCAAAAGCACGGTGGCAAAGGCTGCCGCGAAGGCGCTCGGCTTTATCTATGTGGATACGGGCGCGCTGTACAGAACCGTGGCGCTGGCGGCGCAGCGTGCCGGCGTGCTCAGTGACAAGGAAGGCATCATCGCCCTGCTGGATAAGATTACCGTGGAGCTGAAATATATCGACGGCGTGCAGGCGGTGTTCCTTGATGGCGAGGATGTTTCCGCGCTGATTCGCACGCCCGAAATTTCGATGGGCGCGAGCAGTGCCTCCGCCATTCCCGAGGTGCGCGCGTTTCTGCTCGATTTGCAGCGCGACATCGCCAAAAGGAATAACGTGGTGATGGACGGGCGCGATATCGGCACGGTCGTGCTGCCGGACGCGGGACTGAAGATCTTTCTCACCGCCTCGGCGGAGGCACGGGCGCGCCGCCGCTATATCGAGCTGCAGCAGAAGGGCGATCCCGCGACCTTTGAGGAGGTGCTGGCGGATATGCTCGTGCGCGACAAAAACGATTCTACCCGCGACGCCGCGCCGCTGAAGGCGGCGGACGACGCGATACCGGTCGATACGACCGATATGACCCTGGAGGAGAGCATCGATTTTCTCTGCGGGCTCATCCGCGAGCGGTTCGGACTGTGACGGACGTCATCCTGGCGGAGAGCGCCGGCTTCTGCTTCGGCGTGGAGCGAGCGGTCGCCATGACGGAAAAGGCGCTGGAGACCGGCGGGCTGTACAGCCTGGGCGAGCTGATCCACAACAGGGATGCCGTCGGACGCCTCGAGGCGAAGGGGCTTCGCGCCGTTCCCGACGCGGCGTCTGTTCCCGCGGGCGCGAGGGTCGTCATCCGCTCGCACGGCGTTTCAAGGGCTGAGCTCGAGCTCCTGCGCGACAAGGGCTGCGAGCTGATCGACGCGACGTGTCCGCGTGTCTCGCGCATCCACCGGATCGTAGAACGCGCGGCCGCGGAGGGGCGGAGGGTCGTGATCTTCGGCGAGCCGAGCCACCCGGAGGTGCAGGGGATCTGCGGCTGGTGCGAGGGCGCTTTCGTGGCGCAGGAGCTTGACAGCTTCCTCGGCGGCGCAGGGGAGATGGGGATTTCCCCGGAAACGCCCATTACGGTGGTATTCCAGACGACCTCGCACAAAAAAACCAGTGAACAAATCATTAATTCTTTAAAAAAAGAGTATACAAACGCAAAGTTCTTTGATACAATATGTGA
>CALGGQ010000019.1 GCA_937915775.1 uncultured Clostridia bacterium
ACGCGGTTAGCGCCTTTAATCAGAGAGGCAGTCATCCGCGGGTTATCCTCGGCGCTATACTGGCTGACAAGACGCGACATCGCAATCGGGAACGCACCCATAATAATCACAAACAGCGGCATATAGATATTATACGCCGTAGCAAAATACCCTCTTCCGACAGCGCCGATAAACGCCGTCAGCGGAATCTTATACACAGCGCCGATGGTTTTCACAACAACCGAGGTCACCAGCAGCAAAAACGCGGAGGACAGATATTTTTTCTTCACACAATCACCAAAAAAATAAAGCAATGCAAAGCACTGCTTTATCTTACTGTGACGGATTTACTTTTCTTCCGGAATATTGCCTCCCGTAAAGCGCATTTTTACGGCGGCAAGCTCCTCCTCGAGCAGCTCTGCGCGGGTTTTGTTCAGCTCGATTTCAGCGATACAGGTCTGCAGTGCTTCCTCATCAATGGGCGCTCCTTCAAGCGCTTCATACTGCGCCTTGCCGTAGGCTTCATACGCCTTGCTGAGTTTGGCTTTTGTGTCCATCAGCTCCAGCTTCTTACGGGAGAATTCGATGCCGTCCGCGCCCTTTTGGGTCGCTTTTTCGGCGTAGCCCTTGGTCTTGTTCAGAACCTCGTCAAAACTACCGCTTTTGGCGTTTTTCAGCATCTCGTCAAATCCTGATAATATCTCATCAAAGTGTTTCATCTATTTCACCTCTTTGATGGTATTATATTCTATTCAGTTTTGATTTGCAAGTGGATAAAGCAATACTTTATCAATACCTATGCCCGATAGAAATCATATATGCCCTGCTTTTTGGCGAGCAGCGTATCAAAATCCTTGACATATTCATACGGGTATTTGAAATTATAGATGCGCTCAATATGCCCTGTCTGCTGATTTTTGAGCTTTGTCACAGCACCGGCGCCGGCGGCAATGACGGAATGCGTTTCATCCATCATAAAGACGTTATAAAGGCATTCATAGCCCTCCCTGCACCAGCCGACATTTTCCAGATTGCCAAGCGACTTGCTCTGGCGGTACATATAGTACGGGTGATAACCGCTGCTTTTCAGTTTGTCATAGGAATAATCAATCATCGCAGCGGCAGTCGCCTTTTTTGATAAATCGTAATACTCGTTTTCGGTTACAAGATAGGCGGCGCTTTTCAGCGCTAAATTATGCACCGTTACGGACGGCGCACCGAGAGCAACAGCCGTATCAATGCTGTTTTGGAAGGATGCGAGCGTTTCACCGTTCAG
>CALGGQ010000020.1 GCA_937915775.1 uncultured Clostridia bacterium
ACGGTCTGCCGCAGATACCGAGACCGCCGAGCATCTTTGCCTCATCTCTGACGCCGATCTGGCGCAGCTCAATTCTGGTGTGGAATTCACTCGCCAAATCTTTAACAAGCTCACGGAAATCCACGCGGTTATCCGCGGTGAAATAAAAGATAATTTTGGAGCCGTCAAAGGAATATTCCACCTCCGTCAGAGCCATTTCCAGCCCATGCTCCTGAATTTTACGCGCGCAGATATCATAGGCGCGCTTTTCGTTGGCTCTGTTTTCCTCCAGACGCTGCAAATCCTCAGCAGTGGCAACACGTTTAATCGGCTTGAGCGGCTGAACAACCTCGCTGTCCTCTACCTCTTTTACGCTGCTTGACGCCTTGCCGCATTCGGTACCTCTGGCGGTTTCCACCACAACGGTATCTCCCTTTTTCACCTCAATATTCTGAGGGTCAAAATAATACATTTTGCCTGTGTCCTTAAAGCGGACACCAACAACCTTAACCATGGTATAGTCCTTCCTGTTTGTTACCGCCCCATCGCCCGTCTGAGCTCATAGGGTATTTTTGTTATCATCAGTGCATTATTCGCATTCTTTTCACCGAGCAGCCGCAGGTGGTCGCACGCCTCGCAGAGCTTCATCAGCTTTGCGCGCGTCAGTTTGGATGCTAACAGCTTTGCGGTTTGCGTCTGACCGCTGAGTAAATCGCCGCTTCCCTGCGCCAGCGCGTCTCGGTAAATATTTTTCAGCAGCCGCAAAACAGAGAGCATTCCCTCTCTGTCCCCCGCCAGCACGGAGCACGCCTTGATTAAATCGTATTCAAAATCACTGACGGACGCTTCGGCAAGCGAAACCGCAATGCTGCCAATTCTGGCATATTTGCCGTCGTTCAGGCTCTGCAGCGCTTTGCCGATATTGCCGTTCCACGCCTGCACTGCCTGCAGCGCCTCTTCCTTGGAAACGCCTTCGTTCTGCGCGCAGATATACGCTGCGGCTGCGTGGCTTTCTACGCCCTCGAGCTTCATCACGACAGAGCGGGACAGCACCGTTTCCAGCAGCTCCGACTGGTTTGTCACCGTCAGAATAAACACCGCATAAGCGGGCGGCTCCTCCAATACCTTGAGCAGCGCATTCTGCGCCGGTGCGCCCATACACTGGCAGTTGCCTAAAATATAGATTTTATAATCCGCCTCATTCGGCTGCATAAAGACATTATCTCTGACATCTCTGACCACGTTGACTGAAAAGGAGCGCGGTCCGCCCTCGGCGCTGTATTCATACACATCGGGGTGAATGCCTTTGAGCACCTTGTTACACTGCGCGCACTGACGGCAGGGGCGTTCCTCCTCGCTGCGGCACAGCAGCATCAGTGCCAGCTCGCGCGCAAGAGTGCGCTTGCCGAGCCCTTCTTCACCCTCCAGCACGATAGCGTGCGGCAGTCTGCCGGAGGCAATCAGATAGGTCAGCTGCTCTTTTATTTTTTCATTGCCGATAAAATCGCGAAACTGCATTGGCATTTCTCCGTTCATCAGAACTTCTGGAAGCTGTCCACATCCAGTGTAAAGGCAACGCCACCGTATTCCTCCACGTCCACCGCTTGCTTGAGCAGTGAGCCTGCCAGCGTGCTTGTCACACCGGTAGTGCGCACGGTGCGCTTGGTAACGCTGTTCTTCAGGATTTCATAAAGCGCTTCCACCTTTTCATCCTCGCAGCCGATTAACAGCGCGGTATGACCGTCGATTAAAAACTGACCGGTCGTTGAAATTCTGGTGGCAAAAAAGCCGTTCTGCGCGAGCCGGTCTGTCACCCGCTCCACATCGGAATTCGAGATAATCGTTATCACTAATTTCATTCAATCACATCATTTCAAAAAAATTCAGTGCCTCCATTATAATATAAAAGTTTTACATTTTAAAGCATTTCGACAGAAAATTTACAAATTGTTAACCGCAATATTACGATATGTATACTAAATAATGGAAGCCAGCGCCACGATGACGGGCATAGTGAGGATACCGAACACACTTGTCTGCCCCACCAGCTCACTCGGCAGCGCCGTATCGTTTTCGTATTTTGCCGCATACATTGCCGTATTCGTGGCAATCGGTGCGGAGGCGGAAATCGTCAGCGCAATGCGCATATTGCCCTCCACGCCGATGAGGCGGAACACCAGCAGCATGATAACAGGTATGGCAATCAGCCGCAGGAAAGAGACAAAATAGATTTCCTTTTTGATAAAAATATTCTTAAAGTTACAATTGGCAAAGAAGGTGCCGAACACAATCATTGCCATCGGGGAATTACAGGCTGCCACGCGGCTCATCGTATCAGTGACGAAGCCGGGCAGCTTCAGCTGCAGTAAAAACAGCGGAATGCCGATGATCACGCTCATCGAGCCGGGGTTTAAAATCAGATTTTTCGCATTAATCTTTGCCTTGCCGCCCGAAATTTCGTGAATACCGTAGGTAAAGGCGAACACATTAAACACGGCGACATAGCATGCGGAATAGAACACGCCCTCCTCGCCGACCACACTCTGCGCCAGCGGCAGCGCCAGAAACGCCGCGTTGGAAAAGGTGGTGGCATAGTGATAAATACCGCGCTCCATTTTGCTTCGCTTACGGAAGGTCAGTGATGAAATACCGACGCCGAGCAGATGCGTCAGTGCTGCGAGTGCAAAGGCAATCGCCAGCCCTTTGATATGCTCCGGCGTTCTTTCCATCGAAAGAAAGGTATTCACAATGGTAATCGGCAGAATCAGATTGAACAGCAAGTCAACCAGTCGCTTGCCGTCCGCCTGCACAAAGATTTTCGTCTTATCGGCGACAAAGCCGACGGACGCAATTAAATAGAGAATACAAACCTGAATGGCTACGGTTTTCAGGTTTACCAAAAAATCATTCAACAAAATTCGTTACTCCGATTCGAGGTAAATGTTTTTTTCAAACAGATAGCTGAAGCCGCACAGCACCGCCGCGGTAACTGCCAGCAAAAAGCCCTCGCTCAGCGGCTTATCCTCTCGCGCCAGCAGCAGAATGAGCTCGTCAAACACAAACAGCATAGCGCAGTAGGCAAGCGCTCTGGCAAAAAACACGGTGCCTGCCATCGCGCCCTTTTTGCGGTAAACCTCCTGAGCGAAGCAGTAGAAAAAGCACAGCATCATCACCAGCACCAGCTGCCCCAAAATACTGTTGACATCGCCCTTGACATCGCTTGACTGCTCCATAATCCCAAGCGTTTTCAGCACCGCCCACAGCACCGGCGAAAGGTGCAGCAAAAACAGGCTCTGAAAGTCATATCGCCTGCCGCGGAATGTCAGCGATACAAAGGCAAAATACAGCATCGCAAAGAAGGCTGCCAGCGCCTCCAGCGTATCGAGCACCGTATAGAGCCGCCAGCCGCTTTCGCTCGCAGCCTCGTAGACTCTTACCACCGCCGTTACAAATTCCGCCAGCAGCGCCACCGACATCAGAGCGGAAAAAACGCCCAGTCCTTTTCCATACGGTCCCTGAAACGCGGGAGTATATTTTTTACGGAACGTATCCACCGCCAGCAGCACCAGCCCGAGCACGACCAGCGCATAAAAGATGTAACTGAGCGCACCGACAGGATAGCGAAACACGCTGACGGCGCGCAGCAGCAGCGGCACGAGAATGGAAAAAACAGAAAACAACGAATAGAGTGTCGCACTGTATCTGCTCACTCCGCTCTCCTTTATCCCTGCGCTCTTTCATCCATGGGCACATATTTTCTCGGCTTGGAAACGCTCTTATAGGCAGGTCGCATAATTCTGCCGTTGGAGGTGATTTCCTCCAGACGGTGCGCGCTCCAGCCGGCGATACGCGCCGTTGCAAACAGCGGTGTAAATAAATCCTGCGGGATGCCGAGTACGCGGTACACCAGGCCGGAATACAAATCAACGTTGGCACACATCGCCTTATCGTCGCCCTTGATTTCGGCAAAGACCTCCGGCGTCAGCTTTTCAATATTTTCCAGGGTAATGAATTCCTTTTCATACCCGTATTTGACGGCTAAATCACGCGCATTCTGTTTCAGTATCACCGCGCGCGGGTCGCTCTTGGTATAGACCGCATGCCCCATACCGTAAATCAGGCCGGAACCGTCGCCCGCTTCCTTATTAAGCACCTTGACGAGCATATCCTTGACCTGCGTTTCGTCCGTCGGGTCAGCAAGCTGCTGCAAAAACATATCCATC
>CALGGQ010000021.1 GCA_937915775.1 uncultured Clostridia bacterium
CGTCCTCCACCGCACGGCGCTCCACCTCCGTCACGCCGGACGGAACGCTGATAACCACGCGCGTTTTCGTAAACATACTGCGCTTGCTGGAGCGGTACATAAAGTTATGCAGCATATCGGCAGTCATATCGAAGTCCGCAATAACACCGCTGCGAATCGGCATCACGGGAACGATGGAGCCCGGCGTTCTGCCAATCATTTTCTTAGCCTCCTCGCCCGTGGCAAGGACGCGCTTGGACTTGACATCCACGGCAACCACGCTCGGCTCGTTGATGATGATATGCCCTCTTTTATCGGCAAGCAGCGTGCTCGAGGTGCCGAGGTCTATGCCTAAATCGCGTGAAAAAATCATTTATGTAATCTCCTGTAAAAAGTTCGTTATGTAGTCTCCTATTAGGCAAACTAATAGAAGATTATTATATAATACTCTGCTGTCAAATGTCAACCGATAAAACGGAGAAATCAAAGCGAATCCGTAAATTCATATCCCTGCTGGCGCACATCGTCAATCACCTTGCCGAGAATAGCGGCATTGGTTTCGCTCACGGCGTGCAGCAGCATAATTTCGCCGGGATGCGTCGCTTCACAGATGGCGGCAAAGGCTTTGTCCGGCTCCTGCTGGGCGTTGACATCCCAGTCCGCATACGCATATGACCAGAACACGCTCTGATAGTTTAACTCCTGCAGGATAGCCAACGTCTTTTCGGAGAACTCGCCCTTCGGGAAGCGGAAATAACGCATTGTATAATGGAAATTTTCCTCGAGATAGCGGTGCAGAAACAAAACCTCCTCCTTGGCGGTGTCGGTATCCAGCTCGTCCATCGAGTAGTGATGATAGGAGTGATTGCCGACGGTATGTCCCTCCGCAATCATCCGCTCAATCAGGTCGCCGTTGTCCCGCGCAAAATCATACGTCACGAAAAAAACAGCCTTGACGTTTTTCTCCTTCAGCGTATCCAAAATCGACGGTGTGAAGCCGTTTTCATAGCCTTCGTCAAAGGTAAGGCAGATGCTCTTTTCCTCCGGCAGCAGCCACAAAGCGTCAAGCGCTTCATACTTCTTTTGCAGGTTCAGCGGCTCCGTCGGCTGCTGATGATTTTCAATTTTTCCGGGGCCCCAGATGACCTTCTGCGCCGACAGGCTGTCAAGGCTGATAACGGGCTTTGCCGTCGGCTCCGTACTCTCGGTTTCCTCCGTCTCATCCTCGGTTGATGTTTCGGAAATATTACTCGTTGTATTATTATCCTGCAGCATACTGACCGTGCAGCCCGTGAGCAGCAGACACAGCAGCAGCGGCAATACTAACTTTTTTATCATAACAAAAAACCTCCTCTGTCCTATTATCTGACAAAAGAGGTTTTTTATTGTTGTAAACTATTTCAATTTTATTCGTGGTCGATTTTCCAGCCTGCCGAAATGATTTCCTCGTTCTTGCCGACCTTGGTAATCAGGCTTTCAATCAGCGAATCGTTACTGGTCTGCGTGGAAATATAGGCACGGATTTTTTTGTTGTCCTCATTCGGAATATTGACGGTTTCCAGCGTGTGCAACAGCGCCTCCGGCTCATTCTTGATGATGCTCATAATGTTTTTGCGCACCTCGAGTTCGGCTTCATCGGGGCAGACAACGGAGATATGATACAGCGCTTCCTCTTTGCTATTATCGCTTTTATCATATTTCCTGAGTTTATCAATTCTATGTGAAATCGGGTGTAGCACCAGATGCAGAAAAACAATTGCAGCTGATACCATTGCCGCATACAGTAGGTTATTAATACAGCAAAGGATGCCGACAGCGGCGCTTGACCAGACGGTTGCCGCCGTATTTAGACCGCGGATATTGCCGCCCTCGCGCATAATGACGCCGGCGCCGAGGAAACCGATGCCGGAAACAATGCCTGCCGCCACACGGGTTAAATCAACGCCGTTACGGAAGCATAGATAGGAAAACGCTGTGAACGCAAAGGAGCCGAGGCAAACCAGCAGGTTGGTTAATATGCCTGCCGGATGGCGTGTATATTGACGTTCCAGACCGATGATGGCGCCGAGCACGGCAGCCGCCAACAGATGCACGGCAAAGCCGCTCAGGGTTGTCACTTCCATTTGGGTAATGATATGCAGCATTACACTTCACTTCCTTCGATGCTTTTCATTTTCAGATAGGCGTTGATAAAGCCGTCCAGATCGCCGTCCATCACGGCGGCGATATTGCCCATTTCAAAATTGGTGCGGTGATCCTTGACCATCGTGTACGGCATAAAGACGTAGGAGCGAATCTGAGAGCCCCAGGCAATTTCCTTCTGGTCGCCCTTGATATCCTCAATTCTTTCGAGGTTTTCGCGCTCCTTGATTTCCACGAGCTTTGACTTCAGCATACGCATCGCCACCTCGCGGTTCTGGTGCTGCGAGCGCTCAATCTGGCAGGAGACGACAATGCCCGTCGGAATATGCGTCAGGCGGACGGCAGAGGAGGTTTTATTAACCTTCTGACCGCCGGCGCCCGAGGCGCGGTAAACGTCCATCTTGATATCCTCCTCGCGGATTTCAACCTCAACGTCATCGTCAATTTCCGGCATAACTTCCAGAGAGGCAAAGGAGGTATGGCGTCTGCCCGAGGAATCAAACGGGCTGACGCGCACCAGACGGTGAATACCCATCTCGCCCTTCAGATAGCCGTAGGCATTTTCGCCCTCAATCAGAATCGTTGCGCTCTTGATGCCCGCCACATCGCCGTCCAGATAATCCAGCGTGGACACCTTGTAGCCGTGGCGCTCGCCCCAGCGGTTATACATACGAAACAGCATTTCCGCCCAGTCCTGCGCCTCCGTTCCGCCGGCACCGGCGTGGAAGGTTAAGATGGCGTTATTATCGTCGAACTCGCCGCTCAGCAGCGTTGACAGCGTAAGGCTCTCCACGCGCTTTTCCACATCCTCCACGGAGGCGGTGCAGTCCGGCGCGAGCGCTTCATCGCCCTCCTCGTCGGCAAGCTCAATCATGACGAGCGCGTCCTCATAATCATTTTTCAGGCTTTCCCAGGAGGCAACCTTCGCTTTCAGCGAGCCGATTTTCTGCATCGTTTTCTGGCTGCTCTCCATATCGTCCCAGAAATCGGGACGGGCGCTGTCCGCCTCCAGCGCGGCAATTTCCTCTTTTAAGCGGTCAATATTCAGCGCTTCCTTTAAGTTGACAATCGGCTTTTCACTCGCCGTGAGGCGCTGCTTCAGTTCTTCATACACAATCATATTTTTCACCGGGTAAAAATTAATATAGAATATTATATAGCATAACGCAGAATTTTTCAAGTTTTAAAAAGAGTTAACTGAAATTTCATCAAATAATTGATTTTTACTGCTAAACATAATATAATAAAGATTGATTAACTATACCTATTGGGAGGAAACAATGCCTTTATTTGAAAATCAAACCTGCCCCGTATGCCAGCGGCTGTTTGAGGCGGACGACGATGTCGTTTACTGCCCCGAATGCGGCACGCCGCACCATCGGGAATGCTATCGCTTAATCGGTCACTGCGTCAACCAGGGACTGCACCGGACAAATTACAGTTATTTCGAGGAGCACAAGGCAGCCGCCGACGGCGACACCGCTCAGCTGCCCGGCGGCTTCTATATTCCCTCTCCGTCACAGCAGGAGAAAAAGGGGGACACGGGAGAAAGCGCCAACGGCAACACACCCCGCATTACGATGACGGCGCCGTCGCTGCTGCCGGAGGAATACGAAAAAAGCAGCGAAATGATTGACGGTGAAAGCGTGACGGATATTGCGGCAACCGTGCGCGCCTCCATTCCCCGCTTCATCGGCATTTTCAAAAAGCAGAGCGAAAGCGGCAAAAAAGCCGGCTGGAACTGGAGCGCCTTTTTCTTCGGCTCGCTGTACTTTCTGTACCGTAAAATGTACCGGCAGGGCATCGCGCTGCTGTGCGCCGTGGTACTGCTGCTGATGGGCTCCAGCCTGCTGATGACGAAGCTCGCGCCCGACACGACGGCGCTGATGCAGGAGGCGGTAACGCTTTCCGCACAAAACGATGCCGAAGGCTTCACGGCAAAGCTGATGGAGGCGCAAAGCGCTTCCGATTTGCCCAAAGCCACAGCACTTGTTTACGCCTTTCTCGGCATCGTGCTGCTCATCAGAATTCTCGCGGCGCTCTTTGCCGACAGGATATATAAAAGCACGGTATTCCGTCTCATCAAAAGCGTGACCGAGCAGCTGGATAACGGCGCTTCGTTCCAGACAAGCTTTATGGGAAATGAGGAATTTGACCTCAGCCAGGAGCAGATGAAACGGCTTTATCTGGCGCGTAAGGGCGGCGTAAGCATCTTTGCCCCGCTCGCCGCGCTGTTAATCGTTGATTTATTAATCACATTCTTCTGATAAGGAGTAACATTATGATGAAAGTCAAGAAAGCCATTATCCCCGCCGCAGGACTC
Source organism: uncultured Clostridia bacterium (assembly GCA_937915775.1). Lineage (GTDB taxonomy): Bacteria > Bacillota > Clostridia > Oscillospirales > Acutalibacteraceae > Eubacterium_R. The sequence continues at coordinate 4,445 of CALGGQ010000021.1, forward strand.
GGCACCAGGGTGCTTCCTGCCTCCAAGGCAGTTCCCAAGGAAATGCTGAATATCGTTGATAAGCCCGCCATACAGTATATTGTGGAGGAGGCGTTTGCCAGCGGCATTGAAGAGGTGCTGATTATCACCAACCGCGGCAAGGGCGCTATTGAGGACCATTTTGACTACGCCTTTGAGCTGGAAACCAAGCTCGCCGCCAATCCGGACAAGGCGGATATCTTAGCCGACGTCAAGGCGCCTGCCAAGCTCGGCAATATCTATTTTCTGCGCCAGAAGGAAACCGGCGGACTCGGTCATGCCGTGCTGTGCGCCAAGGCGTTCGTCGGCAACGAGCCGTTTGCCGTGCTCTACGGCGACGATGTGATTATCTCCGACAATCCGGTGACAAAGCAGCTGATTGACGCCTTTGAAAAATACGGCAAGGGCGCCGTCGGCGTCAAAGAGGTGGACGGCGACGCGATTATGAGATACTGCTCGCTGCATACCACGCCGCTGGAGGGCAACTGCTACCTGTGCGACGATATGATTGAAAAGCCGAAAAAGGAGGAGATTATGGGCTATTTCTCCATTCTCGGCAGAGTCGTGATGCCGCCGGAAATCTTTGACATTCTGGAGCATACGCCGAAGGGCGCCGGAGGTGAGCTGCAGCTGACAGACGCGATGAAGGAGCTTGCCCAAACAAAGGGCGTCATCGCCGTGGATTACGACGGCACACGCTATGATATGGGCAACAAATTCGGAATTCTGCAGGCGAACATTGAGGTTGGCTTGAAGCACCCCGAAATCAAGGACCAGCTCAGAGAATACCTGAAAAATCTTGTAATCTAAAAGAGGAAACACCGTTCATGAACCAACAACCCTATAACCCCAATCCCCATCAACCCAATTCCTGCCCGCCTTATCAGCCGTACCCCCAGCAGCCGTATCCCTATCAGGGCTACTATCAGCCGCCGCAGTATATCCCGCCGAACATGGATCCGCAGTATCTGCAGCAGATGGCGCATCAGGCAGAGGTTAAGAGAATGCGCGGCAAGCAGCGCTCCGGTATCATCGGGCTTGGCTTTTTGCTCGGCGCTACGATTATTGCCTATCTGATTATTCAGACGGTATTTGTTCTTATTCTGCAGGGCTCGTCCTATTATCAGACCTATCTGACCTCCTCGACCTTCCAGAGCTGCTTTAACATTGTGGCAGTGCATATGACCTCGATGCTCATTCCGTTTACGGTGATGGCGCTGATTCTGAAAAAGAACTGGGTAGGTCCACTGGTGCCGCTCGAAAAAGTCGGCAAGTTCAAGACCTGCGCCTGGGTAGCGCTCGGCATGGGCTGCTGCATGGTTGCCAATATGCTCACCAACCTGCTGGTGGAGGTCTGCAAAAAGGGCGGCTACGAGCTGACGCAGCCGGAAATTCTCGATATTGACAGCCCGCTCGCCTGTGTTGCGCTGATTGTTTCCACCGCGGTAGTGCCTGCCATCTTTGAGGAATACGGCTTCCGCTGCTGCGCGCTCGGCATTATGCGCAAATACGGCAACGCCTTTGCCGTTATCGCCACCAGCGTGATGTTCGGTCTGGTACACGGCAACGTCATTCAGTTTGTCTTTGCGTTTATGCTCGGTCTGGTGTTCGGCTACATCACGATTAAGACCAACAGTGTGCTGCCCGCGATGCTGATTCACGGGCTGAACAACGGTATCTCCGTTGTACAGGATATTCTGAAATACACGTCCGGCGGCAAGGTATCCGAAACCGTGGTGAGCGTGATTATGTACACCTGGATGGCGCTGGCAGTGGCGGCGCTCGTCTACTTCATCTATAAAAAGGAATTCAAACGCACGGTGCCGAAGCAGCCGAAGGAGGAATACGAGCTTTCCCTCGGTGCCAAGCTCGCGTGCCTGCTGCCCGGTCTTGCCATTCCGTTTGGTATTTTGATTTTTTTAACCTCACAGTATGTGACGAAGATAAAGTAGTATGGAAAATCAGTATATGCGCGCCGCCATTGACGCGGCAAGGCTCAGCCAAGCCGAGGGGGAAGTGCCCGTCGGCGCCGTCATTGTGAAGGACGGCAACATCATCGCCACCGGCAGAAACCGCCGCGAAACAGGAAAAAACGCGCTGTACCACGCGGAGCTGGAGGCAATTGACAACGCCTGCAAGGCGCTCGGCGGCTGGCGGCTGCAGCAATGTGATTTATACGTCACGCTGGAGCCCTGCCCGATGTGCGCCGGCGCTATCATCAATTCCC
>CALGGQ010000022.1 GCA_937915775.1 uncultured Clostridia bacterium
TTCTGTATGAGTTTTCAACTTTTATTACTGTTGCACTTGATAGTATAATTCACCGGAGAAAATGAAAGCCACGCTTAAAGCGTGGCTTTTTGTGGCTCCCCTTGCCGGGCTCGAACCAGCGACAACTCGGTTAACAGCCGAGTGCTCTACCAACTGAGCTAAAGAGGAATGTGTTCACTTTCAAGTGCTTAGATATCATAACAAATTATTGGCGCAATGTCAATAACTTTTTTTGAAAAATTCAAATTAATCAGAGACGGCGTACCGCAGGGTGCGCCGTCTGCTGCGTTATGCTTCTGTATTGGCAGCGGGGTATGCCAAATCCTCTTTCTTCCAGTCCCTGATAACTTCAAGGAACTTTTTGGCTTCCTCCTTTGCCTGGGGAAGATTGTGCTCCAGGCAGTTGCCGCATTCGCTCGGCGAGGCGTTCGGAATTCTGCCCCAGAAATCGGCGATGTACTGAAAGGCATCGCGGATGAGCTGAATGCAGTAGCTGTCGCTCAGCCGTCTTGCCAGCAGGTTAAAGCCGGTGCGGCTGGCGTTCGGACCGAAATAGATAATGCTGTCGGCATATTCCGTACCGCGAAGATAGGTCTTGAAAATATGCTCCGTGGTGTGAATGGCGGAATTCGTCATTACCTGCTCGCGGTTCGGCTCGCGCATACGGATATCGTAGGTCGTGATGTCGTCGTCAATACGGCTGATGTAAATGCCTTTTTTCAAAATATTGTGGTCAATCTGAGCGCTCGGAATCGTTTTCATAGGCTGCCTCCTTGTTGTATCTATTGTAACATATCCGACGGATTTTTCAAGTTAAATCAGCGATTTCATATCGCCGGGAAAATCGCAGGTGATGCGCATCGGCTGTTCCGTTATCGGATGGATAAAACGGATTTCCTTGCAGTGCAGCGCCTGGCGGGTAATCCGGCTGTCGTCGCTGCCGTACAGCGTGTCGCCGAGAAGCGGATGTCCCAGATAGGTCATATGCACGCGAATCTGGTGCGTTCTGCCTGTGTCTAATCTGAGCTTCAGCAGGGTGGTGTTGTCTTTCGTGCTGACGGGTGTATAGTGCGTGACGGCGCGCTCGCCGCTTTCGTCCACCCGGCGCTTGATAATGCTGTCGCCGCAGCGGGCAATCGGCAAATCCACCGTGCCGGCTTGTGTTATCACGCCGCTGACGACGGCGTAGTAATCCTTTTCCACCTTGCCGGCGAGCTTTGCTGCCGCCAGCTCGTGCTTGGCAATCAGCACTGCCCCGCTTGTGTCGCGGTCCAGACGGTAGACGGCGCGAAACGCCGTGTCCTCCTTCATATGATACGCCACGAAGTTTGACAGCGTGTCGCCGATGTGGTTGCGGCTTTCGTGAACGGGCAGCAGCGGCGGCTTATTCACCACCAGAAGGTCCTCGTCCTCATACAGCACGGGGATATCCATCGCCTTCGGCGACGGCATATGTCCTTGGTTTTCCATATGAATGGTCAGCACGTCGCCCGTGTGCAATCGCTCAATCGCTTTGGCGAAAACGCCGTTTTTTTGAATGCCGTTTTCCGTCTGCTTCAAGTGGGTAAGCAGGGCGGAGGACACGCCGAATTCCTGCAAAAACTGCTTAATTTGCCGCCCGTCGTGCGCCATGTCTATCGTAAAGGAAACGGTGCGCATCGCTATTTCAGCCTCGCTTCAAGCCGGTAAATCGGAAAGCCCTGCGAGGCGAATTTCTGCTCGTATTCGGTAACGATGTTGCCCTCAAAATTGCTGTGGTGCAAATCCAGCGAAACGTTGGAAAGCACGAAGCCGCAGCGCGAAAATTCCTCAATTGAGAATTCGAAAAAGTGCATATTGTCCGTTTTTTGGCAGATAACGGCGTCCTCCTTCATCAGCGGCTTGTAGATGGTCAGAAAGCGCTCGCTGGTCAGGCGGTGATGCGCATAGGTGTTCTTCGGGAACGGGCAGGAGAAATTGAGAAAAATCCCTTCGATGCTGTTCTTGGGAATGTAGGAGGGGAGGTATTCCGCCGCGCAGCTCACGAATTTGACGTTCGTCAGCGCCATTTCCTTTGCCGTTTCGCACGCTGCAACGATGACGTCGTTCACGCGCTCCACCATTACTATATTTTTATCGGGATTTTGCTCGGCGAAGGTGCAAGCGAACTGCCCCTTGCCGCCGCCAACCTCTAAATAGACAGGATTATCGTTTCCGAACAGCTCATGAAAATCAAATAAATGCTGCTCGGTATAAACATCGTTGTGGTTCAGGCTGGCGTTGCGCGGGGTAATCAGGTAGTCCTGTACCGCGCTGAGCCGTTCCTCCAGATGCTTTTTGTGTCGCATTCTCATAGTGAAATTCCTTAATCAAATACAGAGTATTCAATGTCCTCCGCTTCGTTTTCATATTCTTCGGGCTCCTCGCCGTCGCCGTAGGCTGCCATTTCCTCCGCGAGCTGTTCGTCCGCCTGCTGTGCCAGCGGGGAATACTGCGTAACCCACGTTCTGACGCCGAGCATCACGGCGGCGATGATAAGACAGGCGATGACCTTGGTGGTGATTTCGCTTCGGTTTTCAATGCTGCGCGGCACAAAGTAGCTGCCGCCGCATTTCGGGCAGACCTTCTGTCCTTTTTTAATCCGCTTGCCGCATTTGCGGCAGACGGTTGCCACCTCCTGCTTCAGCCAGCGGCGGACGATAAAATACAGCGCCACCGCCGGAAGACCGAATATAACCGTGACGGCGGTAATCAGCCCGGTGCGCTTGATGTTGCACAGGCGGCAGTCGTGATACACCGCAATGGCTGCGAAAATATTGGAAACGAGCAGCAGTACGCAGCTTAAGATGTTCAGCTTCA
>CALGGQ010000023.1 GCA_937915775.1 uncultured Clostridia bacterium
GTCAATCGTTTTCTTAAAGCGGGAGAAAGAGTGAACGGTCTGGCCGAAGGTTTTCACAACGGGAATACCGCGCACATACTCAACGGCGTTGTTGTTCATATCCTCAAGCGCGTCGTTATATTTCTTCATATCCTCCTGCATATTGGGACCGATCATTTTTGTCATTGCCACAAAAGCAAGCGCAATTGGAATCAGGCAAACCAGCCCGTAGCGCCAGTCGTACGCCAGCATGATAATGAGCATACCGAGCGGCGTTGCAACCGCGGCTGCCATATCGGGAAGATTATGCGCCAGATAGGTTTCAGCCGCCGCCGAGCTGTCGTTAATAATCTTTCTCAGCCTGCCGCTGCCGAAGTCATCGCTGAAATGCACGGGCAGCAGGCGTATGTGCTCCACAAGCGCCTTGCGGATATTGCCCGCAATACGAAAGGCCGCTTTATGAGAGCAGATAAGACCGGCAAAGTAAATTGCCATAGACAAAAGGGCAAACAATACCGCAAGAATACCGTTTGATACAATGTGCTTTGCGTTGCTGAAATCCGGAGCGACCGCTATTGCTTCCTTAATAATATTATAAATCATTACGAGCGGCAGCAGCCCGAGCAGCGAGCTGACAAAGGACAGCACGAGCGACAGATAAGTAAACGCCTTATGTCCCTTTGCATATTCCATTAACCGCTGAAAGCCTGACGGCTTTTTTTCTTTCATCATATACCTCCCAATGTTTGTTATGTTTTAGCCGTTATAACGACTGGTTTTTGAGTGCTTCGCCTTTGGGCGTTTTCTTAATTTTTATCATAAGCCCTGCGGCAACAACGGCGTAGCAGACCATGCCCATGATCACCATTGTTACAAAGCAGGAATTGCTGACGATATACGGAATATATCCCGTCATTTCCGTATACATATACGAATGGAACGCCCAACGCAGCAGCGCGTCAATCATCGGGATTGACAGCAGCAGCGAGGCAAGCACCGCAAACGATGTCATAATCAGATACAGCCTTCCGATTTCTATATCCGTGAAGCCTAAAATCTTCGCCATCGCTATGGACTTGGTATTCTTTTCTATAATCTGCTTTGTGAGTATGTACATCATCAGCAGGAAAATAACAACGCCGAGCGCTTTGAATACCGCCATAAATTCCAGCATGGAGGATTCCAACTGCGTAACAATTTTAATTAAATCTGCCTCTGTGATAACAGCGGCTACCGAATCCTCATTGATATCGGTAAGCGCCTCGTTGCTGAAATAGCCTGAAAAGTAATCGCTGCCTTTATTGAACATGGCAAGATAATCGCTGCGGTTCATAAATACGGAAATTGCCGCGTCATACTGATACTGCCCGGCGATCGTGAAGGTGTAAACTTTACTGCCGTACGGCTCTTTCAGGTCAATGGTGTCGCCCTCTTGGAGCCCGAATTTATCCATCAGTCCGTTGGAGGCTAACACCTTGCCGCTTGGAATAGATGCTTTTACATATCGACTGCCGCTGTTGATGCCGTATATCAGCACATCGTCGGTCAGATATTTGTTATACATCGTTTCAAGCGAGGTAACGCAGTATTTTTCAGCGTCTGCGTTTTCTGTATTGACTTCCTCTTTGAGAATGTACTGATAGCTTGCGAGCTTTGTTTCGTCAACAAGCTTGGTATAATCCTCAATCAGCGGTCCGAACATCGTGCCGAACACGACGAGCATCCCCGCCAGCACAACGCCGATAAACAGCGTCAGGTAGGACGGGATATTTTCAAACAGAATACGCAGTCTAAATTTGGAGAAAAACGGCAGCTTTTTCGGCAGCTTGATAACCGAGGCTTTGCTCTTTTTCTTTAACTCGCCTCTGAGGAAATTCAGCGGGCTGATTTTCAGCTTTTTGCTTAAAACAATATAATTAATTATCAGCATTAATACCAGCGGAATAACCGTTGTTCTGATAAAGGCGTCGCTGTTCCAGAGCACCTTGTATTCCGTCAGCGAATAGTTGCCGTAGTAAACGCCGACAAACATCCTTTGGAATACGGTGTAGCCGAGGATATTGCCGACGAGCGCGGCAATCAGCGTCACCATCACCGGCAGGAACATATAATGCCGTATCAGCTCATTTCTTGAATAGCCTGAGGCGCGCAGGGTGCCGATAACGCCTGCCTCTCTTGCAATAGTGTTAGAGGTGGTAACGGCAAATACAAAGGCAATCACGGCGATAATAATATACAGCATCATCGTTGCCGACGCCTTGTCCGAGGTAGAGTCCTCAATGACAAAGGCGATAGCTTTGTTCGTGTAGCGCGGGTTATAATCCTCAATCGTTAAAATACCGCTGTCATCGATGTCAATATCCATCATTTTATCAAGCGTATCAAGATTTTTGCGGATGGAAGTGCAGTCATAAAGCCCCGTTGCTTCAACGGCGTCAACGATTTTATAGACCGTGTCCATCGCCTCGTCAAGTTGGCTGTCAAAGCCTGCTTCGTTTTCGTAATTGTCAAGACTTACCTTTGGCGCTTCATCAAGAGAATCGAGGTCAAAATCGTCCTCCATACTCTCTGCCTCTTTAAAGGCATTCATCATGGCATTGTACTTTTCCTCCGTTGTGCCCAGTTCCTTGGCAATACCGGCTGAATTGAGCAGTCCCGCTTTTCGCATAGCGGCTCTGATTTTTGTTTCAAGCTCGTCTGACGCTGTTTCAAATTCAGCGGTAAGTGCTTGAATCGTGTCCTTTGCCTCGGCATAGACGCTGTCAACCTGCGCCTGCACCAGCGGCTCGTCATATTTTTTTATAATAGCCTCGAGTGAGTCAATCAGCGCTTCGGAACGTGTGTTGGCGTCCTTATCATCAGTAATTGCATTGTTATACTTAAACGCATAATTATAGGTAAGGTGAGCGTCGCTCATCTCACCAAAGCCTTCAGCGCTTAAAACGGCAACGCCGAAATTGATTGCGTCAAACATCATATCGGAATTGCTTTGGAACAGGCAGGAATAATCGGGAACGGCAATCAAGGCCGAAACCGTGTACTGCGTATCTCTTATGGTAATAACGCTGCCGATATGCAGGTCGTTATTATCCGCGTACATTCGGTCAAGCGCAATTTCGCTTGCCGTTTCGGGCATTTTGCCGTCGAGCACACATTCTGTATTTACCGTGTCTCTGTCAGCATAAATGCGAAGCGTGTCATTTAAGTCTTTTATTTTTTCCTCTTTATAGAAAAGGGAATAAAGCTTTAAAGCATTCTGCGTTTCTATCTCGCTGATAACCGCTTCATCGGGTTTCCTATTAAAGGCGATATGTCCGTCCTCAACATTGTATTTGATATGGCTCTCCTCGTAGTTGGAGGCAACCGAATTATCGGAAACAAAAAAGCCCGACATAGCGCCGATAAAGAAAACAAGAAACAGGAAAATGGCAATATATTTTCCCGCGTCGCTTTTCAGCTCTTTTTTATATCGTTTACCCAGTGGATTTTTCATTTTCGTTACCATTCCAGTTCTGCTGCTGCCATTTTGTTTTCGTTTGTGTAGTTGCTGACAATTTTTCCGTCCTTGAGCGTAAACACTCTGTCAGCCATGTTTTTGATAGCGTCGTTATGCGTAACCATAATAACGGTGTTGCCGTATTTCTGATTGACCTCCTCAATGAGCTTTAAAATCTCCTTGGAGGTGTGGTAATCGAGCGCACCTGTCGGCTCGTCGCAAAGCAGGATATTGGGGTTTTTCACAATGGCTCGTCCGATGGAGGTTCTCTGCTGCTGACCGCCCGAAAGCTGTGAGGGCAGCTTGTCTTTCTGGTCAAAGATGCCGAGCGTTTT
>CALGGQ010000024.1 GCA_937915775.1 uncultured Clostridia bacterium
AGCCGCTCTAAAAAGGCGACCTCTGCAGCAATGGTTTTATCACCCTTCATGGCTTTTTTGCGGCTGTCAATTCTTCTCTGCAGAATATCAAGGTCGGATAAAATCAGCTCAAAGTTAATTGTTTCAATATCCCTTGCCGGATTAATGCTGCCGTCAACGTGCGTGATATCGTCGTTATCAAAGCAGCGCACCACATGAATAATAGCGTCCACCTCGCGAATGTGCGATAAGAATTTGTTGCCAAGTCCTTCACCGTTGCTCGCGCCTTTTACAAGACCTGCAATATCCACAAATTCAATCGTTGCCGGTGTGAATTTATCCGGCTGATACATCTCCGCTAATTTATCCAGCCGCTCATCCGGCACGGAAACCATGCCCACATTTGGCTCTATCGTGCAGAACGGGTAGTTCGCGCTCTGCGCGCCCGCGTTCGTGATGGCGTTAAATAGTGTGCTCTTGCCGACGTTCGGCAGACCGACCATTCCAAGCTTCATTTTGTTTACCTCTCAAAAAGACTTTTTCAACTGTTCAGTTTACTATACACCAAATTCATTTTTTTTACAAGTCTTTATGCTTGACAATAATTCATAAATGCACTATTATATTACCGATTTAGAGAGAATACCATCATCAGGAGTGACGATTATGGAACTGAACGGTTCGCAAATTGTTCTCGAGGTTTTAAAGGAACAGGAAGTCGATACGATTTTCGGTTACCCCGGCGGAACGATTCTGAACATCTTTGATGAGCTATACAAATACGGTGATACCTTCCGTCATATCTTAACTGCTCATGAGCAGGGCGCGGCGCATGCTGCCGACGGTTATGCCAGAGCTACCGGCAAGGTCGGTGTTTGCTTTGCCACCTCCGGACCCGGTGCGACGAATCTGGTCACTGGTATTGCAACGTCCTATATGGATTCCATTCCGATTGTGGCAATTACCTGTAACGTTGCCAACAATCTGATTGGCAGAGATTCCTTTCAGGAGATTGATATCACGGGTATCACGATGCCCATCACCAAACACAATTTTGTGATTAAGCATATCGAAGATTTGGCGCCTGCCATCCGCAGGGCTTTTCGTATTGCGCAGAGCAGCAGACCGGGTCCGGTATTAATTGATATCCCGAAGGATATGACGACGGCTGTCTGTGAATACACCCCGGAGCCGAAGCAGCAGGCAAGTCCTGCACCGCAGCCGGTCAAGGGAAGTATTGAGCGTGCCGTTACGCTGCTGACTAATGCCAAAAAACCGCTGATTTATGTCGGCGGCGGCACGGTGCTCTCCAATGTCAGCGAGGATTTAATCACCTTTGCGGAAAAGCTGGACGCTCCTGTTGTTTCTACATTAATGGGGCTCGGCGCGTTTCCGAACGGACATCCGCTTCACCTTGGCTTAATCGGTATGCACGGTCATTTTGAGTGCAACAAAGCGGCGCATGACTGCGATGTGCTGATAGCCTGCGGCGCCCGTTTTTCCGACAGAGTAGCGGGCAACCGAAGCAAGTTTGCGCCGAATGCTGAAATTTTACATATTGATATTGACGCGGCGGAAATGGATAAAAATATCAATTCCAATTATCATATCCGCGGCGATGTGAAGGAGATTATCCCGCTGCTGACGCAAGCAATTGAGCAGCAGGACCATAGCGAATGGCGGCAAACGATTGAAACTTACCGCCGTCCGTTCATTCAGCCTCAGACAGAGGGATTTGTCAATCCGCAGACGTTAATTGAAAAAATAGACGAGAGAACGGCGGACGATACCATCGTGGTGACCGACGTCGGTCAGCATCAGCTGTGGGCTGCTCAGTTCTATCGCTTTAAGCACCCGAGAACGCTGCTGACTTCCGGTGGCCTCGGCACAATGGGATATTCTATGGGCGCCGCCATCGGCGGTCAGTTCGGCAAGCCGGACAGCACGGTGGTGATGTTCGCCGGTGACGGCGGGTTCCATATGAATCTTTCGGAGCTCGCAAC
>CALGGQ010000025.1 GCA_937915775.1 uncultured Clostridia bacterium
CTACACGACGCTCTTCCGATCTCGGCCCGCTCGAGAACTTCTACAAGGCGGAGCAATACCACCAGAAATACCTCAACAAGCACCCCTTCGGCTACTGCCACATCCCGCGCGCGATGATGCACCTTCGATGATGCACCTCCGATGATGTACCTCAAATCAACGAACAAAAAAAGACCTGTGGAAACCCACAGGTCTTTTGATTATGCCGTTTGGAACGGTTACGCGTTGTACTTCTTGTTGGACTGCTTGATCGCGGCCTGCGCTGCTGCCAGACGTGCAATCGGGACACGGAACGGCGAGCAGGAGACATAGTCCAGACCAAGGCTGTTGCAGAACTCGACGGAAGTCGGGTCACCGCCGTGCTCACCGCAGATGCCTGCGTGGAGGTCCGCGTTGACGGGCTTGCCGAGGTCGAGCGCCATCTTCATGAGTTTGCCGACACCGTTCTGGTCAAGACGTGCGAACGGATCGTTCTCCATGATCTTGGCGTCGTAGTAGTCCGGGAAGAACTTACCGGCGTCGTCACGGGAGAAGCCGTAGGTCATCTGAGTCAGGTCGTTGGTACCGAAGCAGAAGAACTCAGCCTCTTTCGCGATGTCAGCAGCGGTGAGAGCCGCACGCGGAATTTCAATCATCGTACCGACTTCGTACTTCATATCGGAGCCTGCCGCCTCGATTTCAGCGTCAGCAGTCGCCACAACGATGTCCTTTACATACTTTAATTCCTTCGTGTCGCAGGACAGCGGAATCATAATCTCGGGAACGATATCCCAATCCGGATGTGCCTTCTTCACGTTGATGGCAGCGCGGATAACAGCCTTCGTCTGCATCTTGGCGATTTCCGGATAGGTAACAGCCAGACGCAGGCCGCGGTGACCCATCATCGGGTTGAATTCGTGCAGACCCTGGATGATGCCCTTGATGGTTTCCACGCTCTTGCCCTGTGCAGCAGCGAGCTTTTCGATATCAGCCTCTTCGGTCGGTACGAACTCGTGGAGCGGCGGGTCAAGGAAACGGATGGTAACCGGGCAGCCTTCGAGCGCTTCATAAAGCTTTTCAAAGTCGCCCTGCTGATACGGCAGAATCTTGTCAAGCGCTGCTTCTCTCTCCTCAACGGTGTCGGAGCAGATCATTTCACGGAACGCAGCGATTCTGTCCTCTTCAAAGAACATATGCTCTGTACGGCAAAGGCCGATACCCTCTGCGCCGAGCTCTCTTGCCTTCTTGGCGTCTGCCGGTGTGTCGGCATTGGTGCGAACCTTCAGGGTTCTGAACTTGTCCGCCCAGCTCATAATTCTGCCGAAGGTGCCTGCGATTTCCGCGTCCTTGGTAGCGATGATGCCGTCGTAGATGTTACCGGTGGAGCCGTCGATGGAGATGTAGTCGCCTTCATTGAAGGTCTTGCCGCCGAGGGTGAACTTCTTGTTTTCTTCGTCCATCACGATGTCGGAGCAGCCGGATACGCAGCAGGTGCCCATACCTCTTGCAACAACGGCAGCGTGAGAGGTCATACCGCCGCGGACGGTCAGGATACCCTGGGACGCCTTCATGCCGGTGATGTCCTCAGGAGAGGTTTCCAGACGGACGAGAACAACCTTTTCGCCTCTGGCAGCCCAGTCAGCAGCGTCCTCAGCTGTGAAGACGATCTTGCCGCAGGCAGCACCCGGGGAAGCGCCGAGGCCCTTGCCCATCGGGGTAGCAGCCTTCAGAGCCGCTGCGTCAAACTGCGGGTGAAGCAGGGTGTCAAGGTTACGCGGGTCAATCATGGCAACGGCTTCTTCTTCCGTTCTCATGCCCTCGTCAACGAGGTCGCAAGCGATCTGAAGAGCAGCCTGAGCGGTTCTCTTACCGTTTCTGGTCTGCAGCATGTAGAGCTTGCCGTGCTCAACGGTGAACTCCATATCCTGCATATCTCTGTAGTGGTTTTCAAGGATGGAGCAAACCTTGGTGAATTCCGCGAATGCCTCGGGGAATTTTTCCTCCATCTCGGAAATGTGCATCGGGGTGCGAACGCCGGCAACAACGTCTTCGCCCTGTGCGTTGGTGAGGAACTCACCGAACAGACCCTTTGCGCCGGTAGCGGGGTCACGGGTAAAGGCAACGCCGGTACCGCAATCGTCACCCATGTTACCGAATGCCATTGCCTGTACGTTAACAGCGGTACCCCATGAATAAGGAATATCGTTATCACGGCGATAAACGTTAGCTCTCGGGTTGTCCCAGGAACGGAAAACAGCCTTAACAGCGCCCATTAACTGCTCCTTCGGGTCAGTCGGGAAATCTTCGCCGATCTTCTCTTTGTATTCAGCCTTGAACTGCTCAGCCAGCTCCTTGAGGTCGTCAGCCGTTAACTCAACGTCCTGCGTTACGCCTCTCTGTGCCTTCATCTCGTCGATGAGCTGCTCAAAGTACTTCTTGCCGACTTCCATAACAACGTCGGAATACATCTGGATAAAACGTCTGTAGCAGTCGTAAGCCCAACGCGGATTGCCGGACTTTTCTGCCATAACCTCAACAACCTCTTCGTTCAGACCAAGGTTGAGGATGGTGTCCATCATGCCGGGCATGGAAGCACGCGCGCCGGAACGGACGGATACGAGAAGCGGATTCTCCTTATCGCCGAACTTCTTGCCGTTGATTTCTTCCATCTTGACGATGTACTCTTCAATCTCAGCCATAATTTCGGGATTAATCTGTCTGCCGTCCTCATAGTACTGGGTGCAGGCTTCGGTGGTGATGGTGAAGCCCTGAGGAACAGGGAGACCGATGTTTGTCATCTCAGCCAGGTTAGCGCCCTTACCGCCGAGAAGCTCTCTCATGTTCGCGTTACCTTCTGAGAAAAGGTAACAATACTTTTTCTTAGCCATAGGGAATGACCTCCTAAAAATAAATTACTAAGTCCTTTGCATCGGGCGCGACAAAAAACGCACCCCCTACTAATGCGTATATATTATAATACTACGGTTTGTAAAATGCAATTCCTTTTTCATAATTTTGTCAATTTCGTGAATGTTTCTTAAAATCTATTGAATTATTTTATATTTTGTAGCATAATTATTATACCTTAAGAATACATCAAGCAGAATGAAAGGATTTGAGATAGATGAAATGTGCCATTATTCTTGCCGGCGGCAAGGGAACCAGAATGAAGAGCGAACGCCCCAAGGTGATGTGCGAGGTGCTGTTTGAGCCGATGCTCTACTATGTGGTGGACGCGGTGAAGGAAGCCGGCGTGCAGGATATCTGCGTTATCACCGGCTATGAGCATCAGGTGGTGGAGGACTATCTGGCGAAGCTGGACGGCGGTATTAAAACCGTTTTACAGTCGCCGCAGCTCGGCACCGGCCACGCCGTGATGCAGGCAAGAGCGTTCATCAATCAGCACACGGAGGACGATATTTTAATCCTCAACGGCGACGGTCCGCTGATTGACGCGGAGACCATCAGCAAGTCCTATCAGTACCACCGCAACAACAATAACGCGATTACGCTTCTTTCGGCAAAGGTGGAAAAGCCGTTCGGGCTCGGCAGAATCAAGCGCGATAAAAACGGCACCCTGCTGAAAATCGTGGAGGAAAAGGATGCGACGGATGAGGAAAAGCAGATTCACGAGGTCAACTCCGGACTGTACTGGTTCAAGGGCGAGGGGCTGCTCTACGCCATTGATAACCTCACGAACGACAACGCGCAGAAGGAATATTATCTCACCGATACGCTCGAAATCCTGATTAAAAAGGGACGCAATAAGGGCGCGTACATTGCGGAAAACAGCGATGTGATTCTCGGCGCGAACGACCGCCGGCAGCTGCGCGATTTAAACGATATTATGCGCGGGCATATTAACGACGCGCATATGCTCAGCGGTGTGGATATTCCGTGCACGGACGGCGTGATGATCGGCAAGCGCGTTAAAATCGGCAACAGCACGCGCATTCTGCCGAACACGATTATCATCGGCGACACCGTGATTGGCGACAACTGCGTGATCGGCCCGAACGCGTATCTGGATAACGCCACCATCGGCGACGAGGTGGTTCTGGATAACACGAAGGTGCTGGATTCCACGATTGAGGACGGCGTGGACTGCGGTCCGTTCGTCAAGGTCAGAGCCGGCTCCGTGCTGAAAAAGGGCGTGCATATCGGCAACTTCGTCGAGGTCAAGAATTCGGTTGTCGGCGAGGGTACCAAATCTGCGCACCTGACCTATATCGGCGACAGCGATGTCGGCGCCGACGTCAACTTCGGCTGCGGCACCGTCACCTGTAACTACGATGGCAAGACGAAATCGCGCTGCACCATCGGCGACGGTGTTTTCGTCGGCTGCAACACGAATCTGATTGCGCCCGTCACCGTCGGCGACCGCGCCTATATCGCGGCAGGCTCCACGATTACGGATGATATCCCTGCCGACGCGCTCTCCGTTGCCCGTGCGTACCAGCACAATAAGGAGGGCTGGGTCATTAAGAAGAAGCCCTACAAAGAGAAGAATAAATAAGGAAAATTTTACCGAATGAAAAGAGAGAACATCAAAGCGCCGCTGAGCCTGCTGCTCTGCTTTGTGCTGATTAGTACGCTGTTTGCCGGGTGTACCTATTTCCGCGATTTTAACATCTTCGGCAAGCCGACGACAACCACGGAAACCATCACCGAAACCACGACGACAACGACGACGGAGCCCACGACGGTAACCACCACGGAGGACCCGGATACCACCTTTGCAGAGAACGAAACGCGCAAGATCTACACGGCGCTGAATAAAGATAAGAGCGACGCTTATGCCTATCTGCTGGCGGAGTATACGACGTCCTATCGTGCGAGCGATGAAACCCGTACTGAAAACTTAAAGGCAGCGGCGGAAAAGGTGAATAACATCGTTGTGCCGAATGGGCAGACGTTTTCGTTTAACCAGACGGTCGGCAAGCGCACCGTCACCGCCGGTTATCAGGAGGCAAAGGTCATTCAGGATGGCGAATTTGTGGACGGGCTCGGCGGCGGCGTCTGCCAGGTCAGCTCCACGATATTTGAAGCGGTGCTGCGCGCGAACGTCAAAATTGTTACCCGTACCTGCCACAGCCTTGAAATCAGCTATGTGCCGCTCGGCGGCGACGCCACGGTGCAGTGGAATTCATGTGATTTTCAGTTTGAAAACAATATCGGCACCGATATCCGCCTGAATATGCGCTGCGAGGGCGGCAAGCTGACCTGCTCGGTTTATACCAAAGAGCCATACGATGTCGGCAAGGTCAACATCAATATTTACCGCGACGGCGAAAAATATGTGCTGACCCGCACGGTCAACGGCGAGGAAAACTACCGCACCGTCAGCAAGTACGCCAAGCCGAAGCAATAAGAAGCAATAAAGCGAAAAAGAGCGACTTACGGTCGCTCTTTTTTGACAAATTGGAATTTGCAAAGCAAATTCAGTGGTCAGTGTCCAGTGGTCAGTGGTCAGTTATAGGTCGCTTCGCTCCGATTATAATCGGGTGCGGGTGTCCCGCCCAACAACTGGTCACTAGCCACTGGTCACTGGTCACTATCTCGACAAATTCCAATTGGTCGAGATGTCGTAAAATCACAAATAACGATTGTATTTAGTTAATAGATGATGTATAATAAAATCGACCAAAAATATTTTTAAGGAGGTAAAAAGGATGAAACAGATAAAACGATGGCTCAGCCTGCTGCTGGCAGCGCTGATGCTGATGAGTGCCTTTACAGGACTGACGGCATATGCCGATGACGGTCAAATCGGCTGGGTGAAGGAAGGAAAATATTACTATTACTATGCCGATGAGACCTGGAACTATCAGGACGGCCCGTATGAAATTGACGGGAAATGGTATATGTTCGACGGTAGCGGCAGGCTGGTCACCAAGAAGGGCTGGTATGAATACAAAGCGGACGCGGCATGGGTTGAATGCGATTATTATTACATCACCAAAGGCGGTGTGCTGGCAACAGGCTGGAAAACGATTGGCGGCAAGACCTACTGTTTCGACGATTCCGGCCGGATGTATTACGGAGGCTCGTGGGAGATTGACGGCAAGTATTATCTGCTTGGCAACGACGGCGTTCTGATTAACAAGCCGGGTTGGCAGGCGTTTCGTTACGAGGGTAGCAAAGCGGATGATTACTGGTATTTTGACAAAAAAGGCAATATGCTGACCGGCTGGCAGAAGATTGACGGCAAGTGGTATTGCTTTGCCGAATGGGGCGAAATGTTCAAAAACGGCGGGCACAAAACGCCGGACGGCAAAATTTACTGGTTCAATAAGGACGGAAGCTACAAAAAGGTTTACGGCTGGCAAAGCATCAAAGAGTCCTACGGAGATAAAACCTATACCTATTATTACTATTTCGGCAAGAACGGCTACGGCGTATCCGGCTGGCAGAAGATAGGCGGCAAATGGTACTACTTCCTGACGTATTCCGGCGAAATGGCAGCAGGTATTTTGTGTGATATTGACAATGCGACGTATTATTTTGACGATAACGGTCAGTATCAAACGGGCTGGCAGGAAATCAACGATAATTGGTACTATTTCAAAAAGAACGGCAAAGCCGCTACCGGCTGGACGAAAATCGAAGGCAAGAAGTACTATTTTTCCGATGGTGAATGGTGGGGCCGCGGCGAGATGATGTCTGACGGCATTTATACCATCGGCAAGAGCTTGTACGGCTTTGACGAAAACGGTCAGTTGCTGACCGGCTGGCAGACCCTGGACGGTAGCACCTACTATTTTAAGAAGAACGGCAAGGCGGTAAGAGGCGTTACCAAAATCGGCAAGAAGCTGTATTTCTTTGACAAGGATTACGCCTTTCTGTATCAGGCAGATTACGGCGACGATAACGGCTATACCGAATGGGAAATGATAAACGGCGATACCTATCTGATTCACACCAGCGGCAAGCTGTTTACCGGTTGGTATAAAGAATATGACAACTACAAAATGTATTTCAGCCCGAAAACCGGCAAAAAGCTGTACGGTCTGCGGAAAATCAAGGGCAAATATTACTACCTTGATAAGAAAAACAACGGCTTTGCACATTACGGCTGGAAAACGATTAAGGGCAAGAAATACTACTTTAGAAAAAGCGGCGCTGCCGCCGTCGGCAAGGTAAAAATCGGCGGTAAATATTATACCTTTGATAATAACGGCGTGCTGCAGTCATAATAGCATTAACAGTGACAGGGAGAGTAACCATACTCTCCCTGTATCCATTTCACGGAAAACGGACAGCAATTAGTCACAAGTGACGATTTAACAAACAGAAAAATCAACTATAATAAAATTAGCTAAAAATTTATTAAGGAGGTAAATTTATGAAAAAATCGAAACGATGGCTCAGCCTGCTGCTGGCAGCGCTGATGCTGCTGACCACGTTTGCCGGCACCGGCATTTCCGCGCTTGCAGGGTATGAGGAATACGACCTGGACGCCGGCAAATGGGTGACGTCAAAGGGCAAAAACTATTACTACGGTTATGACGGTACTAAAGCTGTCAGCGACTCGGTACGCATTGACGATAAGGTATATGTGTTTGACAGCAAGGGCAGACAGATTACCAAAAAGGGCTGGTGCACCGTATCACGTGAGGAGCAGGGCTGGGACGATGAAGAATCCTTTACCGTGACGAACTGGTATTACATCAAGGCGGACGGCACGGCGCAGACCGGTTGGCTCAAGCTCAAGAAGAGCTGGTACTATTTTGATGATTACAGCGCTGAAATGGCAACCGGCTCGTACAATATTGACGGCGTGCCCTACCTGTTTAACGACAGCGGCAAGCTGATTCAAAAAGCGGGCTGGCGCACAATTTTCAACGAGGACTGGAACTACGAGAGCAAGTATTATCTCAATGCCGACGGCAGCGCCAGAACAGGCTGGTGGAAAATCGGCAAAAAGTGGCTGCATTTCTATGATTACACCGGCGAGTATGAGCAGTTCACGAAGTATCAGAAGATTTATTTCTATGACGAGGAAGGCAACATCGTCAAAAAAGCCGGCTGGCACAAGTACGGAGAGGACGACGCAGACGAAGGAATCTCTGCGGAATGGGTCTATACGGATAAGACCGGACGCTGCAAGATAGGTTGGCAGACCATCGGCGGCAAAACGTATTTCTTCCAGACAGGCTACGGTTACCGCTTGACAGGTACGCAGACGATAGGCGGTAAGACCTATCAGTTTACCGATAAGGGCGTGCTGCGCACGAAGAAGGGCTGGCGCAAGGCAGACGGCGAAAGCTACTATGCCCTCAAGGGCGGCGTGCTCGCTTCCGGCTGGCAGAAAATTAACAAAAAGTGGTATTACTTTGACCCCGTCTATCATTATATGTATTACGGCGGCTCCCATATCATTGACGGCAAGCCGTATGTGTTTGCGCAAAACGGTGCGCTGGTCACCAAGAAGGGCTGGTATTCCATCTATTATGAGGAAGGCGACTGGACCTCGTGGTATTATGTGACGGACGGCGGCGTTGCTTTAACCGGCTGGCAGACCATCGGTAAGAAGCAGTATTATTTTAACAAGAATTACGGCTATTTGTATTATGATTCCGGCGACCGTATTGACGGCAAGGTATATGTATTTGACAAAGACGGCGTGCTTGTGAAAAAGAAGGGCTGGTATTCCATCACCTATGATTATTACGGCGAAGAGAATTTCACGGTCTGGTACTATCTCAACGGCGACGGCACCGCCAAAACCGGCTGGCAGAAAATCGGTAAGAAGTATTACTATTTCAGCAAAGACGGCGGCTATATGGCGACAGGCGTCAAGCGCATTGAAGGCAAGAACTATTACTTTACCGACAAAGGCGTGTGGAAGAAGCTGTACGGCTGGAAAACCGTTGGCGATGATACCTACTATTTCGGCAAGGATGGCTGTGCAGTCAACGGCACAAAGAAAATCGCCGGTACATGGTATCGTTTCTATACCGACGGTACGTTGATAGAGGACGACGATTAGAGGAATATTAAGAAAAAGGGCTTTGTGAGTATTGCAAGTATCATAAAAAGTGGCTGGGGGAAAACTCCGCCACTTTTGTTACTTTGTTGATAAACGAGGATTGGTTGAGGCAAGCGCTTCTTACCAGCCGATACGGACGATTTCCAGATTACAGGAGCCGGTGCCCAGACGGTAACAGGCGGCATGACCTTCGGGGGTGAAGATGTCGATTCTGCCTACCTTGGACAGTCCGCTGCCGCCGCGGTCCACAACGGTGTAATTCGTGCCGTCCACATTGACAACGGAGCCAAGCGGCAGCCAGTTGCAGGCGATGTAGTACGGATTTGCCATACCGTTGGAGATTTTTTTGCCGCTGGAGGTAATGCCTCTGCCGTTACCGTTGCAGATAGCGCAGGCGCAGTAATGCGTGTAGCGTCCGCTGATTTTCTGCCCGACGGTGTAGCCGCCGCGGGAGGTAACGCCGTTCGGCGTTGCCGAAGCACCCGTGGATTTTTTCGTGCCGACCTTCACCACCTGGGTGACAGGCTGCTGCGTCACGGTTTCCGTCAGCACGGTGCGCTCCGCTTCCTTGCCGTTGATGTATTTGACGTTGTAAGTGACATCCTTGCTGCCCTTAACGCCCTTGACCTTGACGGTCTTGACGCCCTTGAACTGCGTGCTGTCCTTCTCCGTCTTTTCCTCAAACGGAATTTCCTCGGTTTCGCTGACCTCTTTATAGGTCACACGGTAAACCTTAATCTTCATATCCTTGGTAAGCGGCGTATCCTGTGAGGGCTTCACATAGTCCTCGCCGCCGAGCGTAACGCCTGCCATTTTCAGCAGGTCGCCTACTGTGCCCGTCGTTTTGGCAAATTTGAGCTTGCTGCCGTCGGCAACGAGCGTGACGGAATCCGCGGAGCGGATTTCAATGACCATACCGTTTTTCGCGCCGTCGCTCAGCGCATAGTTCATCTCTGCCGTTTCGTTGACATCGAGTCCGGCAGCCGCCAGCGCTTCGCCGACGGTGGCGCCGTATACACGGAAGGTCTGCATATTTTTGCCGAAGGCGACGTTGATGCTGTTCAGGCGGTTGACGGTAATGGAACCGCCCTTGCCCTGCTGAAACGCTTTGAGGTCCAGCTTGTCGTCTGCGGTGAGGGAAATCCCTGCTGATTTGAGAATCGCGATTGGTTCCGTCTCATTGGTGGTAATGACAAATTCCTGCGCGCCGTCAACTACCGTAACCTGATAGCCGCCTGCAAAAGCGGTGGAAACGAAAATGGCGACGATAACCAGGAGTGCCACTACCGCTGCGACAATCGCTTTTAACGTGCGTTTGCCGGCAGCCGGTGATAGGTTCTTCATCATTTTCTCCTTGTTTTGATGACCGTACGGTCAAAATCCTTTGCAACGGGTAGCATTATAGCACAAATGTATAATATGTCAACCGAAACAAATGTTAAATTTTATGCAATTTGCACAAAACAAAATTGATATCTGGTAAAAATTAACAGTTTCAAACTAAATGTTGTGGTCTAACGCTTTTCCGATTTAGCGTGATAAAGCGAATTTTTGGGCAATTTGGAAGAAATTTGCCCTTTTAAAAATGACAAATTGTAATCTTTTCGTTCGAAAGAGTTACAAAATTACAACATATAGGGATAGTATCGGCGGTTTGGGCAATTTTTATTCAAAATATGGACACGATGCCAAAAGTGTGGTAAGATGGTCAGGATGAAAAAAGATTATCTTGAAATGATGCGGAGGGGCGATGCGCTCTCGCTGCCGCAGCTGCTGACGATGATTGTCAGACTGAGTATCCCGACGATGCTGGCGCAGGTGTCGTTTATTATTATGGAATATGTGGATGCGTCGATGGTCGGCAGGCTCGGTGCGAATGCCACGGCTGCCATCGGGCTGGTCGCTTCCAGCACCTGGCTGTTCGGCGGGCTGCTGAACTGCTCCACCATCGGCTTTTCCGTGCAGTCGTCGCAGTACCTCGGTGCGGGCGACGAGGTGAGCGCGCGGCGCATTCTGCGGCAGGGGCTGGTTGGCACGGCGCTGTTCAGCACACTGCTGCTCGTCATCGGCGCAGCCATTCACCGTTTTCTGCCCGTCTGGCTCGGCGGCGAGGCAGCTATCGTTCACGATGCAGGGATGTATTTTCTGATTTTTGCGCTGTCGCTGCCGTTTAATCAGTTTAATAACTTTGCCGCCGGTATGCTCCAGAGTACCGGCAATATGCGCACACCGGGGCTGCTGGATGTGCTGCTGTGCGCGCTGAACGTCGGCTTTAACTATGTATTCATCTACCTCTGTCATCTCGGTGTGGCGGGCGCTGCGCTCGGCACAGCGCTGAGCGAGGTGGTGATTGCCGTGCCGATGGGTGTGGCGCTGCTCGTCAAATCGCCCATGCTGCATCTGCGCAAAAGCGAAAGACTTGTGTGGAACAGGGCGGAGCTGAAGCGCGCGTTTCGGATTGCGCTGCCTGTCGGCTTTGAGCAGGTGGTGATGTGCTCCGCACAGGTGATGCAGACGGCGATTGTTGCGCCGCTCGGCTCGGTGGCAATTGCCGCCAATTCGCTCGCCGTGACGGCGGAGGCGCTCTGCTATATGCCCGGCTACGGCATTGCTGCGGCGGCAACCGCGATGATCGGGCAGAGCATCGGGGCGAAACGGGCCGATTTAACGCGCCGGCTTTCGTGGGTCATCACGCTGTTCGGGATGGCAATAATGGGCGTCGGCGGTGCAGCAATGTATTTTGCAGCGCCCGTAATGATGCGGCTGCTCACGCCGGTGGCGGAAATCGTAGTGCTCGGGGCGGCGATGCTGAAAATTGAAGCGTTCGCCGAGCCGCTGTTCGGCGCGTCCATTGTGGCAACGGGTGTGTTCCGCGGAGCAGGCGACACGCTGGTGCCGAGCGTGATGAACCTTATCAGTATGTGGGCGGTGCGGATTCCGCTTGCCGCTGTAATGGCGCCGCGTATCGGCTTAAAGGGCGTGTGGATCGCGATGTGCACGGAGCTGTGCTTTAGAGGTATTATTTTCCTCATCCGACTGTATCAGAAGCAGGGAAAGGAGCAAAAACGTGAACGTATTTGATTTTGACAACACCATCTATGACGGCGAGAGCACGCTGGACTTGTTCTTTTACTATATTATACGCAAGCCGTGGCTGCTTAAGCACCTGCCCGCGGTTTTAAAGGCATTTGCGCGCTATAAAAAAGGCGAGGTATCGCTGACGGAGGCGATTGAGCGCTATGTGCCGCTGGTGGAAAAGGACGCGCTGCGCGTCTTTGATTTTGAAAAGGATCCGCCCGCCTTCTGGGATAAGCATATGAAAAAAATAAAGCCGCTCTATGAGCAGCTCAGAAGCGAGGATGATTTGATTATTACCGCCTCGCCCGATTTCAGCATCGAGGAGGTCTGTCGGCGGTTGGGGATTAAACGGTATCTCACCTCGCGCGTGAACCGTGAAACGGGCAAAATCGAATTCGCCAACATCCGCGAAAACAAAATCAAGGCGTTTATGGAAGCGTACGGCGACGCGGAAATTGAAAACTTTTACACCGACTCGGCGGAAAACGACGCGGTGCTGATTGACCGCGCCAAGCATGCGTTCCTGATAAAAGGTAATAAAATAACACAGATAAAATAATAGTATTATATAATAAAAACGGCTCAGAGATTGAGCCGCTTTTTGCGTGGTGTCTTATTTTACAACAATCGTTACGGTGACGGTTTTGGTGGCAGCCTTGTATTTGCTGTTGCCCTTTGCCGTAACCTTGATTTTCACTTTGTAGGTGCCTTTCTTCAAGCCCTTTTTCACGGTGATTTTGCCTGTTTTGGCGTTGACGGTAATCTTCTTGTTGCCGCTTGCCTTTTTGTAAGTAACGGTACCCTTTGCCTTGCTGTAGGTGATGACCTTCTTGCGGGCGAGCGTCACACTCTTTTTCTTCAGCGTGGCAGCCTTTACCGTTACCTTTTTGCCCTTTGCCGTGAAGGCGTTTTTGGCAATTGTTTCGGAATACGTTTTGCCGCAAACCTTGCACTTGTAGGTAATCTTACCCTTTTTGGTTGCTGTTGCCTTGGTGATTTTGTCAACCTTGTATTGATGCTTGCCCGTGGCGGGTACGGTCTTTTGCGCCGTCAGCACCTTCTGGCACACGGAGCAGTGGCTGCCCGCTGTCAGACCGGCTTTGCCGCAGGTCGTCGCAACCGCTTTATCGGTAACCGGCGTGTGACCGGTTGCCGCTATCTTGCGCGTCTGCGGTATCTGACAGCGACGGCAGAAGCGGGTTTCCTCGCCTTCGACGGTGCAGGTCGGCGCCTTGGTTTGCTTCCAGTCACTCCAGCCGTGACCGAGTGCAGGCACCTCATTGCCGTTATAACTGTCACCGCAGGAGCAGGTATATACCGTGTAGCCCTTGGCGGTGCAGGTTGGCTTGACCGTTTTCGTCGCCTGATAGTCGTGCTGATGCACCGGCTGGGTGCTGCCGTCACCGATGGTGACGGGCACGTCCACGCTCTGATTGAAGCAGCTGACGGTGAGGACGTTGCTTGCCGTCGGCAGCCAATGGTTGCGATACTGCGTATCGTTGACCTGCAGGTCGGTATTCAGCGCCTTACCGTCGGCAGCAACGAAGGTATGTTGCTCCTGATTGTAGGTATAGGTTTTTGACGTGTTGTCGTTATAATGCAGCGTCAGACGGTTGCCGGCACTGAAAATCAGGGAATAGGTGTCCAGATAGTGGTAATACTGCTTACCGGTATAGTCGTCGTTCCAGTAGCCGCCGGTATTTTCCGTTAGCACAATCGGCTGCGCCGGCGTAAAGCTGATAGACGTGACCGGATTGTCGATGATATTCACCTTTAAGTCGGCGGAAAGCCCCATCGTTGTCAGGGTGAGGAGGTTATCCTCGCTGCCCTTCGTCCACGGGTGCTCGTCGGACTGGTTGTCGGTATAGCGAATGCTGTAGTGGTCGTCCACCAGGTCATCAACGCCGTAGGTCTTTGCCGTGCCGTCGGTGTAGGTAACGGTCAGGCCGGCGTTAGCCGTCAGGTTATAGAACGTGTAATAATAGAAGTATTCTCTGCCGAGCGCCGCGCTGTAACGGTTGTAGCCGTTGATGTTTTCATACAGCGTGGCGTCGCCGGTGGCGGTGACGCTTTGAATGTGGCTTGTGTCCAGCTTTTCCGCCACGACGGAGGTATCGTCGCCCGGGTTGCAGGAGACGGTCAGCAGGTACGTTTTGCCCGCTTCCAGCCGGTGCGCCAGATATTCGTGACCGTTTCGGTTGCTGTGGCCGTCAAGGCGTTCGCCGCCGTCAAACAGATACTGCGGAACGTCGGCATAAAGATGCGTGCCGCTTGTCTTAAAGACGTAGGTATCCGTCTCCGTCGGGGTGAAGGCGTAGCGGTAATACACCGCCTTGGTGACGGTGTTCAGCTTTTTCGGTTCGTTCAGCGTCAGCTTGCCGACGTAGTTATCCGCCACCTTGACGGAAACGTCAAATACACCAACCTCATCCTCGAAATAATAACGGCATTTCAGGAGATACGGCGTGCCGGCGGTCATCACATAGGACGCGGCAAAATTGCTGCCCGTGCCGCCGTAGACATTGCTTGCCAGCTCGTTGCCGTCCTCATCATAAATGTAACCGATGGTCAGGCAATCGGCGTTGGAGAAGAAGGTATATTCGCCGTCCTCCTCGGGCACGAAGCGGAAATCCGCCGTCTTGTTATCGCCGATGATCGCCTCTTTGGTTTCGCCGAGCGCGATATCCTGCTGACCGGGGTAGGTCGGGCGCTCCTTAATCGTGACGGGAAGCTGGCTTTCCATGCCCAGATACCGCAAGGTCAGATAGTTTTCGCTGCCGAGCGTCCAGTGCGTGATCCACTGGGAATTGGTGTATTCCAGCGTTTCCGAAAGTGCTTCGCCGTTGGCGTCGTTATAGAAGTTGACCGATCCGTGCTCATCGTCGTTGCGGCAGGTATATGTCTCCGTGTTGCCGTCCTTGCGGTGGAAAACCAGTTGATTGCCCACCTCATAGAGGTACGGCTCGTAATAATGGTAGAAAGCTTCCTCCTCAAGCCATTCGCCGCCGGTATTTTCATAATATTCACACGGCTTGGCAGGCTGTAAGGTAAAGCCGTCATACGGATTTTCCTTAATGGTGACGGGAAGGGGTATACTCCATAAAAGTATACCCCCGACTTTTTATGTAATCAGCCGATGTTTGATTGTAGGTATGGAAAACATAATCAATTAAGCATACGGAGGATTATACTATGAAAAAGTATATTAGTGATGAGAAAAACGGGCTGGATTATACGCTGGTAAACGGTGTGTATTTACCTAATTTGGTTTCAACCGAAACAAATTTTGAAATTGGAATGTGGGGACAAAGGCATCTTGCTTATATCAAACAGCGCCGCAAGGTGTTCTACACATCGCTACTGACAAACTGCAAACTGAACGCATATTTGCACGACATTGATGTCAGAGCAACAGAAATGTATGACCGTGTTGTAAAGCAACTCAAAGAGAAACAAGGCATTACCGAACAGCTCAAAGCCGAGGATATGATGGCTTGGGTGCAGGCAATGAATTGCATTACTAATCAAGCGAGAGAGATTGTCTATAACGATGTTATTTATACGAGGTGACGCTATGGATATTCTTGAAGAGCTTTGGTACGGTAATATTACACCGACAGAATACAGTCGCATTGAGAACAATGCAAATTACAAGGAAGCACTAAGGTTAGTAAATCAAAATCAGGAACGCTTGAAATCAACGCTGACAGATGAGCAAAAAGAGTTGCTTGAAAAACTCCTTACAGCCAATGAAGAATTTGCAAATATAATTGAACTTGACTGTTTTAAGGTGGGCTTTAAATTAGGTGCCAGATTAGCAATCGAAACATATACATAATAGGAAAACGGCAACTCTCGCTGCCGTTTTCCTTCTTCTTTGCTGCCCTGTTATCTAAACGATTAAATCGTGTAGAACCAATCAATTGTTGTTCGAGTAATTTCGCATCAAATATGCAAAGTCTTTACCATTTACTATTCCGTCATGATTCATATCAATAGGCTCGTAACCTCTTTCGTTAATGTGGTCAACAAATTTGTCAGTTTTTTCATCGTTGCAGATTTCACAAGTAAAGGTTATCACGCCTGTATTTGAATCAAAATCCGTGATTAGGTATTCGTGTTCATGAGGAATATCAAACTCATTTTCCTGGTTTGCAAGGACAATAAGAGTGCCTGTGAATAATATGCATAATGCACTAATAAATGCTATGATTTTTGTTTTCTTATTCATAAACATCTCCTACCCAAGCTTCTCTCTGTCTATGATATTGATTTGATTTGAATATGCGACTTTCAAATTGCCGTCTTTATCATAGTAGGTAACATAACCTCTTGCGGACCAGTTATAGTATGATGTGAATTTCTTGACATCAACCGTATAGATTCCGTCCTCATTTGAAGCTTCAAACTTTGAGGTAGTCATTTTGTTGTTGATGTTCAAATCAAAGTTTGTCGGGTTAAACGCACTTGCTTTCTTATAGTAGAATGCGATACCTATTGATTCAACCTGACAATCATTCGGGAATCCTGACGCCATTGTAAATGAACCGATGTTATTATCCGCATCAAGCTGATAATACAAATCTAATGCGGGTTCATCACCGAGAGGAGTCGGTATAACAGGATTCTTATAATCCGTTTCATCATATTCAGGCGTTACGGTAACATTTTCACCGTTTTGAAGCTTTTGAAGCACCGCAGCGTTATCGTAAACCCATCTGCCGTTGGTGTAGCCGAGCTTATACGGAACGTTCGGTAACAAGTCTTCAATCGTTGTTACTTCCGCCCATTCGCTAACGGTCTTTGAAACCTTGCCTGCAACCCAGCCGCTTTCATTAGCGAATGTTAATGTTGCTGATTGTTCTTTAATGAACCTAGCTTCAAAATCAGTGTTTGAAGTAATCTTAAAGCTGAACGTTTCATCATTGGAACGAATACGCTTTGTCACAGTTTCGTACCATCCGTCAAATACATATCCCTCATCAGCTGTCGCGGTTAAGGTAATTGTTTCACCGAACAGAACAGAGTACTTATCCGCTTGCTCAAAGCCGGAAACGCTGACTGTTCCGTTTTCGCCCGTAACGGTTAAGTACAGATACGGAACAAGATTTGAGATTGCTGTTAAAATCTCGCTTGTGGCGTTATCAATAGTAGTTTGAGGAATAGACCTATTTGGATAATCCAGATAAGATGAATATACGCTTTGGAGCTGTTGATATGATGACGTGGAATAATCTGCTGAATCATACCCTGTCACCTTTTCAAGAGCCGCCTCAAGTGCACTCATATCATTTGCGTAGTCGGTTTCATTATCCGTATAGGAATAACCGCAGTTTGTGCAGGTATGCTTTGTATAACCCTTTGAATTAGGCGTAGGAGCAACAACCTCGTCAATGAACTGATGGCTTTCTTCCTCATTCAGATGAATGCTTCCACTGATACAATTGAACACCACGTCATCATAATCACTGTTAAAAGTATCATCCTGTGAATAGGTAATCGTAATCGGTGAAACAACATATTCATCAGTCAGAACCCTGAATGTCAGATTCATCAATATGCCATCAGCCGTTACTGCGTCATTTCCGCTCCACAGAACCGAAAACGTTCCTTCATCATCAATACCAATAGTATCGTTAAAGTTTCCGGGGAAGGATGAGCCTCTCTGTGCTAATACAATTTCAAGCTCGTCCGGGTTATACTCGAAATTAATCATATAACCCATAACACCCTTGTTGTTTGAAATATATACAGGCACAGTTACAGTATCCGTATATTCGCCCGAAAGACCGTTTTCAATATAGATGTTAGCAACTTCACTGGTTGCGGAAGCATTGATTTTAATATTGCAACCTACAGCACTGACATTCTCAAAGACGGTTGTACCGCTTATTGAGTAACCAAAGCTGTAGGTGCCGCTGTTTGCATAGTCATTCGCTTTGAACAGCAAATACTTAATACCAATCGTATCAAACACTTCGCCGGGTGTTCTTACGTTATAGGTATGTCCGTTATTTGTAATTAGGGTTATTTCACCTGTACTGCTCACCAGACTTGTCTGAACAAGGTGCTGATTTGCATTGGCATATCCAAGGAAAGTAAACGCTGTATTATCAAAACTGATGGTATGCGATGCGTTAGTCAATTCACTGCTTGAACCGTTACCGTCAATCGAGACGCAGAAAGTCGCACCTGCTGTAACTTCATTTGTTGACGGTGTTAAAGTGCCTTGATACCAGGTTGCTGAACTTGAATTTGTAATGCTGATATCAATATCTTCACAGGTTAATACAACATCTTCAAAACTCTCGTTAAAGGTGTCGTCTTGAATATAATTAACACCTATTGTTGTATTACCGCTTGCTCTGTCGCTGACAGTGAAATTCAAGTACAGCAGTATTCCGTTATCCGTCAAATTTTCGGTGCTGTACCATACAACCTTGAATTTGCCCGGAACAGCATCGCCCAGAAGGTTATCGTCAAGACCGCTTGTAATCAGACTTCCTTTTTCTACAGAAACGGGCGTTAACACAGTTGAATCGTACTCAAATTCAAGCGCAAAGCCCATCGCGCCCGAATTATTCTTTATTCTGACAGGAACAGATATTTCACTTCCTGCTACAGCTGAAATGCTGTCGGAGTATACCGTTGTTGTTTCAACGTTTCTTGTATCAGTCGCGTCACATCTTGTACACTGTGCGGTTTCGGTTCCGTCAAACAAATCCGTTGCGTCATTATTGAATACATAGGTTTCAAAATTATGACCGAGTGCATCAGTATAATTTGACTGATAGGAAACACCGCAGACTGAGCAGGTATACTCTGTATAACCTCTTTCGGTACAAGTCGGAGAAATTGTATTAGAAACATAGCTGTGACCGGCCGCCGCTTCAGTTGTTTCGTTATACGTAACTCCGCAAACAGAACAGGTATATGTTTTATATCCGCTCAGTGTACAGGTTGTCTCAACTGTTTCACTTATTACATACCGATGTCCCTGTGATTCTATCGTTTCAACCTGCGTTTCTCCGCAACGGGAACAGGTGTAGGTAATGGTTCCATCCGCGGTACAGGTTGCCTCAACTGTTTCAGGTTCACCATCATAAGAATGTCCTAATGAATCAAGTGTTTCTCTATACTTATCACCGCAAACAGAGCAGGTATACTGAACGTAACCGGACTCTGTACATGTCGGTTCAAAACGCTTGCTAACGGTATATGAATGTCCTGTAGCCGGAACAACTTCATCATATCTCGATTTACAGATAGAACAAATATTAGCCACCTTTCCGTCCTTGGTACAGGTTGCGCTTGTTACCGTCTGCTGCACATAGGTGTGTTCGCCTTCAACGGGGATATCCTGAGTGCATTTAATCACTTCGCCGTTAGGTTTTGTAGCTGAAGCAGAAATCCTACAGCAACCATCCACATAGGCTTTTGTAAATGTTGCGATACTTGTAATGTCATTTGATGTCTCATCAGGATAGTTTGCGAGAATATGGATTTCACTATCCGCAACGGAATGTGTTGAATCCTGATCAATTCTTACAGAAAGTGATGTGGGTTCATATTCACAAACGAATCCGTTATTAGATTTAGTGTTTGACGTTGATTTGTCAACATCATCATCCCACAAGCCCGAAGCATACATATTCATATAATACTGACCACCATAGTTTGGTGAATTATTCGGTTCACCTGATGACCAATTTGTATATGTAAAAGGCTCGCCTGTAACCCACTCAAAGTTTCCACCACTGTTTCTAATGCCGCCAATCACGACATCCATTTGGGTTAGATTATTAATAACAGTGTTTTCTTGTGAATCAGCTACTGTTGCCAAATGTCCACCTTGTGAATCACAGATTAAGCTTGCATATGAACACGGCATTGTATTGTTATAGAATACATATTTATTTGTTTTGTAATAAGTACTTTCCCTAATCTGACTATTTAGTTCTTCTAAATCAGTGCAAGCGATGAAGCCCATTGCTGTTGTAGAATATGTTTGAGAACTGTCGTTTAATAATCCGCTTGTGCGAATGATTGCAATTTGGTCTTCCACCCCGTCCGTATTGTTTGGTTCACCATCTGCCCATTGTAACAGAGAGGGATCAATTACTCCTCCTGAGTATTTATGCACCCAATCATTACCACTTTTAACTCCACCAACAAGGTACCATGTTCTATTTCCACCAGTTACTAACTCTCTGTAAAAATTCAACATATTTTGGTTGCTTAACTCACCAAATCTAAAGTATGTAGAATATAATCCAGTGAAATCAGCAATTGGTTTGTCAAATCTTGCATACAATTTACCATTATAAACAAAACTTTTTGCAACAGGTAAAACATATGAATTACTTGCAAATCGCGTTCCGTCGTCTACTGTTTTGTACATAATAAGCGGTTGTGTTTTTTCATTTCCGCAAACAGAACATGTAGTTCTAGAATAACCATTTGTAGAAAATGTTGGTTCCACACGCTCACTTTCTTCGTATTGGTGTCCTATTGCTTCGAAAGTTCTTGAATATGTCGTCGCATATGTTTCTGCACTTGATCCTGAACAAGCTTTAATGACTGTATTGATAGGGAAAACGGCATCGCTATTGTATATTGAACAATCGTAATTGCAAATAGTCACTTCAGTTAATGAAAAACAATTGTAAAAAGCCGCCCAACCCAAAGTTTGTGTGCTTTTCGGTATGACTACACTTGTTAAGGCTGTACAATTACGAAAGGCGCTTCCACCAATACTATCCACACTGTTTGGAATAATTACATTTTCAAGCGATTCACAACTCCTAAATGCATGTTCTCCGATTGTTGTAACGTTGCAACCCATTGACAAACTTGTTAATGCCGTACACTCGGTATACGCATAATCACCTATACTTGTTACACCGTCACCTATTGTTAAGCTACTTAACTCAGAACAATGATAAAAAGCATAATTACCAATACTTAATACACTATTTGGAATAATTACACTTGATAGACCTTCACAATAGTAAAACGCATAGTTACCTATACTTGTAACGTCATTTGGTATATTGGTGTTTTTACAACCCAATATTAATTCATTCGTTGATTTATTAATAATAGCATTACAATCATTTCTGCTGTCATATATAGTATTCCCACTATTAACAATTATGCTTTCCAACCCCGAACAGCCACGAAATGCGTAACTACCTATACTTGTAACACTGTTTCCAATTATTAGATTCTCAAGGGATCCACAATCGGTATATGCATAGTTTCCTATACTTGTTACATTGTCGCCTATCGTTAGGTTTGACAATGCCGTACAATTATTAAATGAATAATTGCCTATGCTTATTACACTGTCTGGAACAGTAACATTTGTTAAACTTTCGCAATAATAGAATGCATAGTCACCTATACTTGTAACGCTGTCAGGAATTATTGTATTATTACAACCTAATATCAATTCATTTGTAGATGTTTTAACAATAGCATTACAATCATTTCTGCTGTCATATATTGTATTTCCACTATTTACTGCTATATTAGCCAAGGATGAACATTTATAAAAAGCATTTACATCTATACTTGCCACACTGTTTCCGATTGTTAATTCGGTTATCCCTACACAGTTGTTAAATGCATACCCGTCAATATTTGTAACACTATTTGGGATGAATACAGTTGTTAAATGCTCACATTGGTTAAATGCATTTACGCCTATACTCGTAACGCTGTTAGGAATGATTGTACTATTGCAACCTAGCATTAATTCATTCGTTGTCGTATTAATAATAGCGTTACAATCATCTCTACTGTCAAAAGTAGCATTTCCACTACTTACTGTTATATTTGTTAATGCTGAACAAAGCGTAAATGCATCCTCGCCTATGCTAGTTACACCGCTACCAATTGTTAAACCAATTAATAGACATCTTTGAAAATGGCATTAACG